>JBEIQK010000172.1:0-9923 GCA_040376505.1 Alphaproteobacteria bacterium
CCAAAAAGATCATGTCCTCGCGCGCCGGCGACCAGGAGGCCGCCCCCGCCGTGAGGCCCACCCCCACCGCCGAGCCCAGGCCCAGCATCAGGCCCGGCACCTGCGGGCCACCCTCGATCACGTCGTACTGCCGCAGGATCCCGCCCAGGGCCAGCCCTTCGCCCAGCGCCAGCGCCGTCCCCACGCCGATCATCGACCGATCGCCCTCGTCAAAGACCAACTCTGGCCCCGCCACCGCGCCGGCCGCCGCGCCGAGGAGCCCCACGCCGAGCGTGGTGCCGGCCGTGACCGCCCCATCGGCCTGCACCAGCAGCGGCACCGCCGCGCCCGCCCCCTTGCCGAGCGCCGAGCCCCAGAGGGCCAGCGCCGTCGTGCTCGCCTCCATCGGCGCCACCTGGCTCAAGCCCAGACCGAGGGCCGCGCCCGCGTGGATGCCCACCCGCTGCGCGCCCAACTGCGCCCGGCCATCCAGCACCTCGGGCAGCAGCAGGCCCGTCCACAGGCCCTCCATCCCGCCCAGGCCGGCCACCAGGAGATCGTCGCGGCTGATGTCCCAGGCCTCGCGGCTCCACCCGGCGAGGCCGATCCCCACGGCTCCGCCGGCCAGCCCCGCCCCGGCCCGGGCCCGCGCCCAGCGGTCGACCGACTTGCAGGCCTCGCCAAAGGTCAGCTCCACACCGGTCTCATCGTAGGGGTAGCAGTACGAAGAGAAGCCCGGATCGCGGCTGTGGATGAGGTCGGCGACGCCCACGCCCACCTGACCGAGCAGGTAGGCGGACAAATCGGACTCGGCCACATCGGAGACCGAAGGCCGGTAGCGCGCCGCGACATAGCCCGAGCCGGCGCCCAGCCCGACGCCGAGCACCCGGTACAGGGCGCCCACGTCGCGGCGATCGTCCTGCCGGCCGGTCACATAGGGGGCGGTGGAGCTGTGACCAAAGGTGGCCTGGGTGAGCAGCCCCGCCGCGCTGAGGCCAAGCCCGACGTTGCTGGCGTAGCGCAGGCCCTGGCCCGCCTCGATGGGCTTGGACAGCGCGAAGAAGGCCCCCGAACCCAGGCCCACCACCGTGCCGCCGATCGCCCCGATGGTGGGCCCGGCCTCGCCCTGGCCCCAACTGCCCACCGCCGAGAGCATCGCCCCGCTGGCCACGCCCGTGCCCACCACCACCGCCGCCGAGCCCAGCCGATCGGCGCCGGTGGAAGGCAGGCCGCCGCGCTCGGCCACCAGGGGCGCAAAGGAGCGCTCCAGCGTGCTGACCGCCAGCCTTCGCAGATCGATCGGCAGGCTCTCGGCGTCGCCCGCCAAGGCCCACAGGGCCTCACCGGCCGCCCGGTCTCCCATCGTGCCCAGCGCCTCGATCGCGGCCTGGCGCACCGAATCCTCCAGGCGCGGGTCGCGCGCCACCCGGGCTGCCAGCTCCACCGCCCCCGGCCGGCCGGGGAGCAGGGCCAGGGCCCCAAGAGCGCCCCGGGCCACGCGCGGATCGCGATCGAGCACCGCGCTTTGCAGCAGCGGGACGGCCTTTCCGTCAGCCGTCTCCACGAGGCGGCGGGCCGCAGCCACGCGCTCGGCCTGGGGCTGGCGATCGTCAAAGAGGAGGCTGGCCGCCTCCCAGGCCGCCCGCAGGCGGGCGATCTCCTCGGCCGAGGCCTTGCGGGCCCCCTCCATCGCCAGGAGCTCGGCCCGCAGCGCCTCCACCTGGGGGTCCACCGCGGGGGCCGCCGCCGGAGGCGCCTCCTCGGCCTGCGCGACTGTGAGCCCGATGATCGCCAGATTCCACATGTGCTGCTCCTGCCTGCGCGGGCCCTATCCCAGATCGGCCGCGCCCTGGCAGGCTCAGCCCAGGAGGCGGAAGCCAAAGACCACCACCGCGGCGAGGCCAAGCCAGGCGACCAGCAGGAGGCCGCCCAACCCGCCCGACCGCCCTCCGCTGCGGAGCACGGGGCGCTGTCCGCGGCGATCGAGCTCGCTCCAGAGATCGACCAGCGCCCTGTCATCGAGCACAAGCCCCTGAGCGGGGAGCACCAGCAGCCAGGACTCCTCGGGGCCAGAGGCCATCGTGTGGGTGATGTGCCGGTACCAGCGGCCGGTGGCGAACTCGGCCCAGGAGAGGCGCAGGGCCTCACCCTGCGCAGGGATGACGACGAGGCCCTCCGAATCGCGCTGGCACCCGATGCCTCGCGCCCGCTCGAGGCGGTGACGAAAGAGCGCGGCCTGCCCCGCCTCGACGGCGGCGACCAGCGGCCACCCCGCGAGGGCCAGGAGGACCGCGCACCCGACGTACAGGGCCCGGCCCGCAGACCCAAGCATCGAGCCGGGCGGGGCGCCGCGGTCCTCCTCGGATCCAAACCTCAAGCGCCCGCCCCCTGCGCGCGTCGGAGTGGCGGCCCCATCCAAGGGGCGGCGACACCTTCGGCGAGGACCAGGGGGTCGCCGATGTGTCGCTTGCCCCTCAATACAGGCCTGCGGCGGCGAGTTGGGCCTCCAGCAGGGCAGTGCGGCGGGGAAAGTAGTCGGTCATCAGTCGATCGTACTCGGTCTGCCACTCGACCTCCCGGGTGTAGGGGGTGGAGCGGTTGTGGTCGCCCCACCGGGCCGACTCGGCGAGCAGGGCCTCGTAGATCTCGTCGGCGCGCGCCTCGTAGCGGGCGCTGGCCGCCTCGGGAGACAGGGCACCGCCGGGCCCGAGGTGCAGGGCCGCCCGGGCGGCGTAGCGGGCGCGAAAGTCTGGGTTGGCGCGCAATCGCGTGTACACATGGGAGATCGAGCCGTCTACGTCGATGTTGACGTTGGTGTTGTCGGTGGCCTCCCACAGACTGTACTCCATGTCCCAGACAAAGAAGCGGAAGGGCTCCCCATCGAGGCGGCGCCGCAGGCCGCGCATGTTGTTGGAGGAGAAGCAGCAGGGACCGTCTCGGTTGGTCATGTACTGGTGGATGAGCATATAGTCGATGAGATCGTCGAGATCGAGCATCTCCTCGACGGCGGCGAGGCCTTCGGCCGTAGACAGATCCGCCTCCGCCCGGGCGAGCAGCTCCAGGTAGGCCTCCAGCGTGCCGTCGATCGCCTCGTTGGTGACCGTTCGCCGGTTGATGGCGTCGTATTCATCGGCATCCCCGCCGAAGTAGCGCGCGCCGAAGTCGGCCTCGGGCCGCTCCACGAGGTTGTAGAAGCCCCAGTACAGGCCATTCAGGTAGACATGGGCGAAGGTGGCGTGGCCATCGGCCTTCCCCATGTCGCGGGCGGTGTCGCGGGCGAAGGCGTCGTGCAGGTACTGGCCCTGGGCCGGGTCGCGAAAGTCGAGCCAGGTCTTGCTGCCGCCGGCCCGCAGCACCACGCTGTCAAAGCGGTCGACCGCCGCGTCGGGAAAGAGGGGGTAGCGGAGGTTTCCCTTGCCATAGTCCTTGGAGAACTCCAGGCGCAGGGAGTGTTTGGGCGTCACCGAGTGCGCCCGCCAGCCATAGCCGTGCACGCGCATCCCGCAGGTCTCGGCGAAGCCAAAGCCGCCCTCGGGCAGCAGCCACTCCACGCTCACCCCCCGCTCCCACTCGGCCCCGCGCTCGGCGCTGTTCTCGTAGAGGCCGGCGGGGCCAAAGAGGGCTGCGGGATCGGCCACGATGGAGAGCGTGGGGATCGCGCGCAGGGCGGCGACCATGGCGGTGGGGTCGGGGTCGACGATCTCCGGGTCCATCTCGTAGTCGGCGGCGACGGGCCCTTCGCTGACCCCATCCCAGGTGGCGGGCCAGCCGGCGGGGGCGGCGGGCTGGCGGATGACCTGGTCGAGGCGCAGGTAGCTGTGGGTGGCGACCGGGCTGGTGGCGGCGCCCTCCTGAACGAGGATCGCGCGCAGCAGCGCCGTCTCGGTGAGGCGCAGGGTGAGGGTCGGCGGGCCCTCGGTGGCCGGGACCACGATCCCATGGTCGACGGTGGGGAGGCTGCCATCGGTGGTGTAGACGAGGGTGGCCCCGGGGGTGGCGCCGCTGAGGGTGAGGTCGAGGTCGCCCTCGTAGAGGCCCCGGGGCGGATCGAAGGCCGGGGCCTCGAGGATCGCGGTGTAGCCTTGGCCATTGGGGGCGCCGGGGGTGGAGGTGGCGAAGAAGGCCGGCGCGCCCACCGTGATCCACTGGGCCTCGATCTGCAGCCCAAGGAGCAGATCGTCCTCGTCCACGGTGGAGACGAGGGCAGCGAGCGTGTTCTCGCCGATCTGCAGGGTCGTGGGCGACAGCGCGAGGGGCGCAGCGACGAGGCCATCGTGGGCCTCGCCCGCCGTGCCGACCTCCGCCGCCAGGGCGCCGTTGAGCCAGAGCTGGAGCTGATCGTCGACCTGGGCAGTGGCGACGAGGCGGCTTGGCAGGGAGTCGAGGGTGAAGGTCGCGCGCAGGCCGATCGGCGCGCCGCTGACCTCGGTCTCGATGGACTCGGCGTAGGGGCTGGCCCGAGACCCCGTGGCGACCAACTCGCCGAGGGAGAGCCACTCGGTGCCGGCGTAGGCGGCCTTCTCGACCCGCAGGCGGCTGCCCGTGACGATCGGATCCAGGTTCAGATCGAGGAAGTCGCCCGGGCTGGTGGGGCGGTCGCCCGCCGCCACCGGGTTCAAGGTCGCCGAGGCGTAGCGAAGGGAGCCATCGGCGCCGAGCACGCTCACGTCGATGTTGTAGAGGCGCTCGGGGCAGCAGCCCACCCGGTTTTGCAGGCGGATGCCGCTGAGCGAGACCGGGCCGCCCAGGTCGACCTCCAGCCAGGGGTTCAGGTCGCCATCGCCGGTATGGGAGAAGGTGAGCGGATCGCCGTCCACGGCCTGCGCGCCGGTGAAGCCGTAGCCATCGGAGGACTGGGTGGTGGGCGCCCCCAGCGCCGCGTTGACCGGGTCGCCGCCGCCTTCCTCGCCGTCGTAGCCGATGGGCAAGGTGGCGGCGGCCCAGGACGCGACCGAGGTGGCTGGATCGGCGAAGTCGGCGGCGGGATCGGCCATCCAGCGCACCGCGCTGCCCGACCCCACGAGGGGGGCGGCGGTGACCGGCTCGGCGGGGCCATAGCTCTGATCGGGGCCGAGGGGCGGGGCCTCCAGGCGGTCGACCAGGGCGCCGGTGGCGTCGCGCAGGACCACGACCTCGCCCCCTCCGGCGTCGAGCCGAAAGTCCGCGTGGCGCTCGCCCGCCGGCCCGCCGCTGCCCTTGCCCGAGGCGAAGACGAGCAGGAAGGCGCCGGCATCGAGGGTCTCGGCGCCGAAGGTGTAGGCCGCGTCGCCCTCTTCGAGGGTGAAGCCGGTGAGGTCGATGGCGGTGGGGCCCGGGTTGTACAGCTCCACCCAGTCGCTGGCCTCGCCGTCGCCGTCCTCCAGGGCCTCGTCGCAGTCGCTCATCAGCTCGGAGATGCGGAGCTTCAGGCTTGGAAGCTCAGGGGGCGCGCCGGAGTCGTCGGTGTCGTCGGTGTCGGCGGAGTCCACCGGCGGAGCGCTGTCGGGCTCCACCGCGCTGTCGGGCGACCCGCCCTTCTCCGGCCCGAGGGGGCTTTGACAGGCCAGCAAGAGGAAGAGGAGGGCCATCACTGCTCCAAGACGCCCATCGCGCGGCGCAGGGTGAAGGGTACCGGCGGCGCGGGCCCCTGTCACGGCGCCTGCGCGGGGTGCCGCCCACAAAGGGAGACCCTCCTGGGCCTGCGCCCCGTCACTTGACCCTGAACTTGAAAATCATTATCAATTTGCGGCCACCCCGGACCCCCCATGCGCGCCGCCCTCCTCTCCCTCGCCCTCCTCGCCTGCGACAAGTCAGGCGGCGACAGCGGCGATCCGCTCGCTGGGCTCATCCTCGTCGAGGAGGACCCGCCCGACAGCCCGCTCGCCGGCCTCGACGAAGACTGGGCCGAGCGCTTCGCCCTGGGCGACGCCGCCTTCGAGGTCGCCTTCCGCGAGAGCCAGGGCCTGGGCCCGGCCTACATTCGCGCCTCCTGCGCCTCCTGCCACGTCGACGACGCCCGGGGCCCCGGCATCGTCCGCAAGATGACCATCCCCAACGATCCCGCCGCCGACGCCGCCCTGCTCCCCCACGGCCACACCGAGCGGCCCTATGTCGCCGGCGGCGCCATCACCCCCTTGCTCCCCCCCGACGACGATCGCCTGCTGATCTCGGTGCGCTCGCCGCCGGCCGTCTTTGGCCGCGGCTGGATGGAGGCGGTCAGCGATCAGACCCTGCGCGACCTCGCCGCCGCCCAGGCCGCAGAGGGCCGGGTGAGCGGTCGGGTAAACGAGGTGCCCTGCGACGTGGCCAACAACCCCACCAGCCGCTTCCCAACCTGCACAGAGGGCGAGACGGTGGTGGGCCGCTTCGGGCTCAAGGCCCGCATCCCCACTCTGGACGCCTTCACCGCCGACGCGCTCCAAGGCGACATGGCGATCACCAGCCCCCTGCGCCCCACCGAGCTGCCCAACCCCGACGGCCTCACCGATGATCACAAGGCCGGCGTGGACGTCGACGCCGAGACCGTCAACCTGATCGCCGACTACATGCGGCTCATCGACCTGCCCTCCCGCGAGGATGTCGACGGAATCGAGCTCTTCACCGAGGCCGGCTGCGCCGACTGCCATGTGCCAGCCCTGCCCACCCGCGCCGACTGGCCGCTGGACGCCCAGGCCGGGGTGGAGGCGCCACTGTTCAGCGACCTGCTGCTGCACGACATGGGTGAGGCCGCCAGCGACGGCCTCACCGATCACGGCGCCGGCCCCCAGGAGTGGCGCACCGCCCCCCTCCTCGGCCTGCGCCACCTGCGCAGCTACCTGCACGACGGCAGCGCCCCCACCGTCGAAGACGCCATCCTCGCCCACGGCGGCGAGGCGGCGCCCAGCCTTGAACAGTTTCAGTCCCTCTCCAGCGCCGACCGGGCCACCCTGCTCGCCTTTGTGGAGTCCCTGTGATCCTCGCCCTGCTGCTCCTCGCCTGCAAGAACGACAATGACAAGGCCACCGACCCCGAGGTCGCCGCCATCCTCGAGGTGAAGTCCATCACCGCCGAGGAGCTCGACAACCTCGCCGCCGCCGCCCGCGACATCCAGTCGGCAGCCCCGGCGGCCGGTTGGGGCGCCGCCGAGGCCGCCGCCATGGAGGCCCCCTGGCGCGAGGCCCGCGACGCCTACGAGCGGGTCGAGGGCGCCATCGCCGTGCTCTTCCCCGAGCTCGACGCCGCCACCGACGAGCGCTACGACGGCTTTCTGGCCGAGGGCGCCGACGACAACCTCTTCGATGACGAAGGCGTGATCGGCGTTCACGCCATCGAGCGCATCGTTTGGGCCGACCGCCACCCCAGCCATGTGATCGTCTTTGAGTCGGCGCTGCCCGGCTACCAGCCCGCCGCCTTCCCCACCTCCGAGGCCGAGGCCGGCCTCTTCAAGAGCGCGCTGTGCCAGCGCCTCGTCGACGACACCGCCGACATGGCGACCCAGTTTGAGCCCCTCGCACTCGACTCCGCCGCCGCCTTCCGCGGGGTGATCGGCTCAATGGCCGAGCAGTACGAGAAGGTCAACCTCGCCCAGACCGGCGAAGACGAGTCGCGCTACGCCCAGCACACCCTGGGCGACATGCGGGCCAACCTGGAGGGAGGCCGGGCGCTCTACCTCGCCTTTGAGCCCTGGCTGCTGGCCGAGGGCGGCGACGACCTCCACGCCGAGATCCTCGACGGCTTCGACCGCGTGGAGGCCGGCTACGACGCCATCGCCGGCGACGCCATCCCCGCCGTGCCCGAGGCCTGGGACCCCACCAACCCCACGGCAGAAGATCTGGCCACCCCCTACGGTCAACTCTGGACCCTCCTCTCCACCGAGGCCGATCCGACGATCGCCGGCAGCCTCGTCGAGCGCATGTCCGCCGCCGCCGATCGGCTCTCGATCCCCCAGCTCCCGGGCTAGTCTGTGTCGCTGCTCCTCCTCCTCTTTGCCTGCCTCGATCACGACCCCATCCCGGGCGGCGAGGAGCAGTTTGTGGCGATGCAGACTGACTTCTCGGGCTTCACCGGCTGGCCTGACTACGCGATCGAGCCCGAAGACTCCGGCCACCCCGAGGGGGCGCGCACCGTCTACATCAGCGAGGAGCCCCCCGAGGGCGCCACCGCGTTTCCGGTGGGCACGATGATCGTCAAGGTGATCGAAGGCGCCGACATTCACGCCATGGCCAAACGCGGCGGCGGCTTCAACGCCGAGGGGGCGCTGGGCTGGGAGTGGTTTGAGCTGGTGATGGACGGCAGCGAGCCGGTGATCCGCTGGCGCGGCGCTGAGCCCCCCGACGGCGAGACCTACGGCGCCCTGCCCGGCGTCGAAGAGGACTCGGCGGCCCCCCTCGGCAACTGTGACGGCTGCCACAGCGCCGTGTCGGCCAATGACTTTGTTCATGTGGTGGGCCTCTGATGGGAGACCTCCCTGCGGTTCACGCCGAGGCCCCGTCCACGGTGATCGGCGGCTACGGCCAGCTCCAGGCCCGCTACCTCGGCGTGGGCCCCGATCCCGACTGGACCGGCGAGGCCACCCTGCGCCGCCTCGTCGTCTACGTCAGCCACGACTTCTCCGACGCCGGCGCGCCGATCCGCTCCACCGTCGAGCTGGAGTGGGAGAACGCCATCGCCGGCGACGGGCAGCCCGGCACCGCCGAGGTCGAGCAGGCCTTCCTCTCCGCCCGCCTCAAGGGCGAGGCCTTGCAGCTCCAGGGCGGCCTGCTGCTGGTGCCCTTCGGCCTCTCCAACCACCACCACGAGCCCCCCACCTTTCTCTCCGTTGATCGGCCCAGCACCGAGCAGATCGTCATCCCCACCACCTGGCGCGAGCTGGGCGTGGGCATCACCGGCCGCGCTGGCCCCCTGCGCTACGAGCTCGACGCGCTCACCGCCCTCGACCCGGCCGCCCTCTCCGACGCCGGTCTGGCCAGCGCCCGCAGCTCCGGCGCCAACAGCCCCGCCCTCGCCGGCGCCCTGGCTGGCCGCCTCGAGGCCGAGCCCGTGCTGGGGCTGCTCCTCGGCCTCTCGGGCTACGCCAGCGACATGGGGCCCGCCCGCCCCTGGTTCGACGCCGCGGGCGAGCGCCTCGATCTGAGCCTGCCGCTGCTCGGCGCCGCCCTCGACCTGCGCTGGCGCGGCGCCGGGTTCGAGGCCCGGGCCCTGGGGGCTCGCTTCTGGCTGCCCGAGTCTGACGATCTGATCACCGCCCTCAAAGAAGACGGCAGCCCCTATTTTCTGCCCAATGCCGCCCCGGTCGCCAGCCAGATGAGCGGGGCCTACGCCGAGTTGGGCTGGAATGTGCTGCACTTCGCGGAAACCAGCCAGGAGCTGGTGCCCTTCGCCCGCCTGGAGGCCTATGACACCCAGGAGCGGGTGCCGGAGGGCACCACGGCCAACCCCCTGCGCGCGGTGAAGGAGGGCACCTACGGGCTGTGCTACCGCCCCATCCCCGCCATCGCGGTTAAGGCCGATGTCCAGCTCCGCGACCGCCGCTACGGCGACGACGAGCTGCAGGGCAACGCCGGCCTCGGCTTTCTGTTTTAGGAACCCCCCATGCTCGCCCTGCTCTTTGCCCTCTGTTTGCCGGCTCAGGCCTATGTCTACTGGACCCCCGAGGCCCTGGTGGCCGACATGCTGCCCGGCGAGACGCCCACCCGCGTCGACTTCACCCCCGACGCCGCCGCCAAGGCCCGCCTGGAGGCCACGCTGGGCTACCCGCTGCCCCGGGCCAGCTACCCGGTCTATGTCGGCGCCACGGCTGGTGTGATCTTGGACGATCAGCGCGGACAGCACGAGCCCATCGACTTTGGCGTGCTGATCGATCGGCAGGTGACCGTGCGGCGGGTGGAGATCCTGGTCTACCGCGAGGCCTATGGCGACGCGGTCAAGGGACAGGCCTTTCGTAAACAGTTCGTCGGGCTCGGCCTCACAGCAGCCCTGCGCCCCGG
>JBEIQK010000184.1:0-9651 GCA_040376505.1 Alphaproteobacteria bacterium
CCCGCCGGCGCCTGAGCATTCCCGGCCCGAGCATCGCTGTTGCAGCGCTGCAACACCGGGGGGAGAGGGGGTGGGATTCCGGCAGGGGCTCGTCCACATCACGCAAGGCGCGTGCGGCCCGAGCGCCGCAAGCGCCTTTTAGCGACAAAGAAGCTGTGAAAGCTGGGGAAGCGCCAAGCCCGTGCGCTGCTCCCACTTCAGAGCAGCGAGGCTGTCGCCCCGGGTAGGGCCCTGGTTCAGGATCACCACCGGAATTCCCGCCTCGGCCGCCCAGCGTACAAAGCGGTAGCCCGAAAACACGGTCAAGGAGCTGCCCGCCACCAGAAGGCACTGCGCCCTGGCAAACAGCTCTTTGGCCAAGGCCAGACGCGGCGGCGGCACATTCTCCCCGAAAAAGACTACATGGGGCTTGAGAATTCCGCCACAGCGGGCACAGGCGGGCACCTGGAAGCCCACACCCGACTCCCCCTCTGCGTCGCCGTCGGGTGCCAGCGGAGCATCCACCACCTCTCCCGGGTTCTCCTCTTCCAAGCGGCGCTGTAGCGCCTCGCGGTCGGAAAGAGCGCCACAGCCCAGGCAGAGCACCTCCTCCAGGGCCCCGTGCAGATCCACCACCGTGCCGCTGCCCGCACGCTGGTGCAAACGGTCCACATTCTGCGTGATAATCCCCAAAAGACCTGCATCTTCCAGCTCTACCAGGGCCTGGTGACTGGGGTTGGGCCGGGCCTTGGAAAAGTGGGGCCAGCCCCGGCGGGAGCGCGCCCAATAGCGCGCGCGTGCCTGCTCCGACTCCATAAAATCCTTGTACTGAATCGGTGTTCGTGGCTTACTATCTGGCCCCCGATAGTCGGGAATGCCCGACTCGGTGGAGCAGCCCGCCCCCGTCAGCGCCACCCAGCGGCGCCCCCGGAGCAGGGCGGCGACCTCCTTCAACGGGGCCGGGACGGGATCGAGCGGGGGAAGGGTCACGTAGCCGCCGGGTAGCAGCAGAATGTACTTTGGGGGGGCGGGGGTGTGCAAAGGGGGGCCTGCGGGCCGGGAGGGGCCGGGTCCCCCGCCCGAGCCTGGCTGGGCAGGGGCACCCCTTGGGGCTCCACCAAGCGACCTTTCGACTTTTGCCGAAATGACACGGCATCGCGCTGAGGCGAGGCCGTGTCATCGAGAGAAAGGATGCGGAACCGTGGGAGTTCAGAGACAGCTCCCTTCGACCTGCGTCAACGTGCCGCTACGGTCCGCATGGTCTCCGCGCGCTTCCGAAGCGCCGCCGCGTACTCGGCCCGCCCCTCCTGCTCGGCCTGCTGTGCCTTGCTCTCCAAAGAGGCAAGGTTGGAGGCGAACCTCACCTGCTGTGCCTGCTCTGCCTGCCGCCGCGCCGCTGCGGCGGCCTCGATACGCTCTTCAAGGCCGGTTGGGGTGGGCTCCACCACCTCCACGGCTGTCGAAGGCCCGTGATCGGCCTCTGGCGAGGCTGCACCCCGGAGACCCGGCTCCGGCGCCTCCACCCGCTCATCCCCCGAAGCCGCGCGGATCTCCGCCGAGGCAGAGCTCCCGGCTCCGCCCCGAAGGGCGAAACCGACGGACAGGGCAAGGAGCAGGCCGAGTCCGGCCCACATGCGCCGCATACCGATCACTGGCCACACGACTTGGCGGCGTTCCGGGTGATCACGCCCTTCTCGTTGGCGCTGAGCAGACCGAGCCGCACGGCGGCGTTGGCGGCGTGCGTGACGGCGCGCACGTACTGGCCGTGATTGCTGTAGCTGCTGCAACTACCGACCGTGTAGGCCACATACTGCGTGCCGGAGCAGCCGGACTGATCAAAGGTCACACCCATGGCGGTCTGTGGGCAGAGATCGGCACCATCCAACACGCCGTCGGCGTCGTCGTCGCCGTCGCAGGCGTCCCCCTGACCATCGCCGTCGAAGTTGGCTTGGTTGGCGTTCGCTACCAGCGGGCAGTTGTCGCTGGCGTCCGCCAGACCGTCGGCGTCGTCGTCGGTATCGCAGGCATCGCCGCCCGCATCGCCGTCGGTGTCGGCCTGATCAGGGTTGAAGCTCTGGTCGCAGTTGTCGTAGTCGTCAATGACCCCGTCCTCGTCCGTGTCTGCTTCGCACACGTCGCCGATGGTGTCACCGTCCGCGTCGGCCTGGTCCACGTTGACGTCAATGGGGCAGTTGTCGCCGTCGTCGCAGGTACCGTCGATGTCGGTGTCGCCCGCGGCGTCGTTGCCGGTGCAGATGTCCAGGTCTTCACAGACCTGGTCTCCGTCCGTGTCCCCGTAGCTGTTGTCGCCCACACACAGGTCATCCACGTCACAGACCAGGTCGCCGTCGTCGTCCGTGTCGGCGGGGTCGGTCGGGCAGAAGTCGAGATCGTCGCAGACCCCGTCGCTGTCCGTGTCCCCGTAGGTGTTGTTGCCAAAGCAGGCGTCGCCGTTGTCGCCGATGCCGTCGCCGTCGGTGTCGACGGACTCGGTGCTGTCGTAGGGGAAGGCGTCGTCGCCGTCGAGCACCGTGTCGTTGTCGTCGTCGGTGTCGGCGTTGTTGCCGGTGCCGTCGCCGTCGGAGTCGATGTACTCGGCGCTGTCGAGGGGGAAGGCATCGGACGTGTCGACCACGCCGTCGTTGTCGTCGTCATCGTCGCAGGCGTTGCCCAGACCGTCGGAGTCGGTGTTGAGCTGGTCGCTGTTGGGCAGGTCGTCGCAGTTGTCAACGGATTCGCAGTGGCCGTCCCCGTCGGCGTCGTTCTCAAAGTCGTCGGGGCAGATGTCGCACAGCTCGCCGAAGGCGTCCGGACCGTCTGGGACGTAGTCTCCATCGGAGTCTTGCGCGTCGGGGAAGCCGAGGCAGAGATCCACGCCGTCGTTGGTGCCGTCGCAATCCCAGTCGCTGTCGCAGAGGTCACCGATTCCGTCGAGATCGAAGTCGTCCTGGTCGGCGGGATCGGGATCGAAGACCGTGGGGCAGAGGTCATCGCTCTCGCAGATGCCGTCGCCGTCACCGTCGTTGGGGTTGTCGTCGGGGCAGAGGTCGGTGCCGTCACAGACGCCGTCGAGGTCGGTGTCGACGGAGCCAGTCGGGTCCGTCGGGCAGGCGTCCTCGCTGTCAGGGACGCCGTCCCCGTCGGAGTCAACGATGCTGCCGGGGAGCGGCTCGTTGATGTTGATGAACAGGGGTGTGGCGGAGCCACCGAGGACGGCATGCTGCATCTTGGTGCACTGCGGCGCCCCATTGAGGTAGCCTGTCGCCTTGTAGAGGTGCTGACCCTGCGTCCACTCCATATGCCCGTCGCCGTCGATGTCGCGGACGGCGGGCGTGGTCCAGGCATTAACTTGCGCGCAGGGGATGCTGGCGCTGGACCACGTGCGGTTCGTTCTGTCCCAAACCGACACGCGGGGCCCCGTGTAGGGCCCACCCAGGAGCTCCATATCACCGTCGCCGTCCCAGTCGATGAAGTTGGCAGCTTGCATATCGGGGCGGAGGCAGTTGGTAGAGAGAAAGCTGCCGTTGCCCTCGCCAATGCAGGTGTGGGGCACCTTGTTCGTGTAGACGTAGGCGTCGAGCTTGCCGTCGCCGCTGTAGTCGCCGAGTTCCACGTTCCAAGGTGTTCCACGGAGGAGCTTGTTGCCATTGTACTGTGCGAACGTGGTGCAGGCGAAGTTGGGGATCTCGTTGCCGTCGGTGTCGCCCTGGTTCAGGCAGGTCTCCAGGTACCAGGAGCTTTCGCCGCCCGACGCCACGAACAGGTCCACATCACCGTCGTCGTCGAGGTCGCCGGCTTCGCTCACGGCCCCGACCGACGAGCCCACGCGCGTCAGGACCTCGCACTCGAATGTGCGATCACTTTTGGACATACACAGCCACTGGCCCGACGTGACATCGTCCCTGCCGTCGCCGTTGAAGTCGGCCACGGTGGCGTCCGTCGAGTTGCCCCATCCGTAGGGGGAGGTGGAGATGGTCGCAAGGGCCACTCCCTGGGTGTCGAAGAAGGTGGCGTTACGGGTGCAGACGAAGGGGGTGGTAGCGGTAGAATCAGCGCCGGTGTTGAAGCAGGCCACCATATCATTGAGGGGATAGGAGGCCGTGATTACATCCTCCCAACCGTCACCGTCCAGGTCGCCGCTGTCAATGTCCTTAATTTCGGATGAGCCGGCGGCCACGGCTCCCCCGTATACATAGCTCTCCGGGCCATACACCGCAGTGTTGCCGATGTTCAGGCTCCACACCACCTGGCCGTTGGTGGTCCCGGCGATGATGTCGACGGTGCCCGGGAGGTCCGTGGCGATGGCCGGCATCGAGCCGAATGCGGTGAGCGCGAGCACCGCCAGGCGGCTGCTCGTGAGGAGGTTGTGTCGCAGGGCAGGCTTCATGGGGGACTCCGGGCGCTCAGGGGCGCCTGACGACGGGGTGGAGTAGGCCGCAGAATTCCTGCGGCCCGACCAGAGGCTATCGCCTGGACCCAGCCCAAAACCGACATTGAAGGCGAATGTCCCCGTGCGACATGAGAATGTCCCGCCGCGACATGTGCCCCCCTCAGCGGCCCGGCTTCAGCGCCTCGCTGGGGCTGGTCCCGAACCAGGCGGAGTAGGTGCGCGAGAAGTACGCCGGGCTCAGACCCACCTGCGCCGCCGCCTCGGCAACGGTATGGACGGCCCCCCGGGTCAGCAGGTCGCGGCCGGCCTCCATACGCCGGGCCCTCAGCATGTCACTCGGGCTCTCGCCGGTCACCCGCGCGACCTCCCGCAGGAGCTGGCGGCGGCTGTAGCCCATGGCCTTCGCCATCTCCTCTACCCCGAAGTCCGGATCCCCCAAACGCTCAGCGAGCAGCGCCTCCAGCCGCGCGCACATCTGGCGGTCCACCTCGGGGTGTACGGACGCATCGGCCTCGGGGGCATCGGAGGCCTCAGGGACACCAGGCGCCTCCGGGCGCCCCACCAACTTCCGCAACCGCTGCACCATCTCCCGCATGCGCAGGGGCTTGGTCATGTAGTCGTCGGCCACCTCCAGGCCGGCCACACGATCCTCCTCGCCGGCCTTGGCGCTGGCGAGTAGCACGGGGATCGCGGCCGTCTCGGGCACCGCGCGCAGGCGGCGGCAGAGCTCCAGGCCATCCATGCCCGGCATCATCACGTCGCTGACCACAGCGGCGGGGCGGCGCCGGGCGATGGCGCGCAGGGCCTGCTCGCCGTTCTCTGCGCCCTCCACCTCGAAGTAGCGGCCGAGGTGGCTCATCAGGAAGGCGCGCATGTCCGCGTGATCCTCGACCACCAGGATCAGGGGTTGGCCTTCGGCCGAGCCGACGGGTGGGCTCCCCTGCTCCACCTCGTAGGTCGGCACATCGTTGGGGTGGGCCTCCAAATCGAGATCCTCTGGGGCCAGATGATCCACTCCCCGGGGCAGGGTGAACCAGAAGCAACTGCCCGGGATCTCCCGTTGGTCCACGCCGATCCCGCCGCCGTGCAGCGCCACCAGATCGCGGGCGAGCGCCAGGCCGATGCCCACCCCCTCGAAGCGTCGCGCGTCGCCCTGTTCACCCTGGACGAAGCGGTCGAATAGCCTGTCGACCTGATCTTCGCGCACCCCGATGCCGGTGTCCCGCACCTCGACACGAAGGGGCAGCTCAGGGTCACCGGGGGCCGCCACCACCACCTCGATCCGCCCCCCAGACGGGGTGAACTTGCGGGCGTTTGAGATCAGGTTGCTCAGCACCTTGTCGATGAGATCCGGGTCGCACCACAGCTCCGCCGGCTGCTGCGGGGTCTGAACGATCAGCTCCAGCCCGGCCCGGGCGCAGGCGGCCGTGAAGCGCTCGGAGACCCTGCGGGCCAGCGCGCCCAGCTCGGAGCGGCGTACGCGGAGCCGGATGGTCCCTGCCTCCAGGCGGGCCACGTCGAGGAGCTGCTCCACCAGCTCCTCGAGTCGCTGGCTATTGCGACGGACCAGGCGCAGCCGCTCGCGGTCCGTCTCGGAGAGGCCCGGCTCGGCCGCGCGCAGATCCTCCAGAGGACCGGCGACCAGCGTCAGCGGGGTGCGCAGCTCGTGGGAGAGATCAGCGATGAGCCGCTTCCGCAGGCGATCCACCTCGGCGAGGCGGGCGGACTGTCTCTCCAGCTCGGTGTTGGCCGCCGCAAGCTCAGAAGTGCGCCGGGAGACCAGCCCTTCCAGCTCGCGCTCGCGCCGGCGGCGGACCTGGAAACGCGCCGCGAAGATCAGCCCGCTCAGGGCCAGCCCGCCCAGAGCCGCGCTCAGCGGAAACCAGGCTGTCTCATAGAAGGTGGGCTGGCGGTGGAGGACGAGGTGCGCCGTGCTGGCGCTCCAGATCCCGCCCACGCCGGCCTGGAGTTCCAGGTGCAGCTCGCCGGGGGGCAGGTTGGTCCATCGGGCACCCCGCGCCGGGGTGTAGCTCCAGCCCTCGTCCGCCCCGCGCAGGCGGTAGCGGAAGTGCAGCGCCTCGGGATGGTCGAACTCCGGGGCGGTCCACTGGATCTCGAGGGTTCGCTCGTGCGCCGCCAGATGCACACGTTCGCTGATCGGCCGGGGCTCACCCTCGATGCGAAGGCCCTCCAGCGAGGGACGCGGCGCCTCGGGGGTGGGCAGATCCCGGGGGTCGATCATGGCGAGGCCGCGCTGGGTCGGGTACCAGAGCCGCCCCTGACTGTCCCGGGCCACCGGGGCGCCGGCGCCACCGTTGGCCTCGCGGTGGAGCATGCCGTCGGCCTCGGCGAGGCCGATGGCCTGAACGTCCTCCACCTCGCCCCGGACGAAGGCCTCCAGCATTCTCAGCAGAACGAAGGAGATCCCCCGGTTGGTGCTCATCCACAGGCGCCCTTCGATGAACACCAAACTGTGGATGGCGTCGTCGAAGACCCCGTGGCGCTTGTCGAGGCAGACGGGGGGCCCCTCTGTGGGGATGTAGCACAGCCCAGCGTCCTGCGTGCCCACCCATGCCCCGCCGGAAGAATCTGGCCAGATGGCGCGTATGTGGTCACTGGACAGGCCCTCGGCACGGGTCCAGCGCTTGCGCGTCTGCCCCTCGACACGGAGTACCCCGCCGCCGAGACTGCCCACCCAGACCACGCCGTTCCGGTCGGCGAAGGCATCGGCCGACGGGACGCTCTGGCCGCGTGCATCCAGGATCTCGCTCACCCTTCCGTCCGCCCCACGGCGCCAGAGGTGCTGGTGCCCACCCAGCCAGACCTGATCCTCGGCGTCCAGGTGGACGCCCCGGAAGCCGTGGGAGGTGACCGGGCCCAGCGCGCCAAGGTCGATGGTCTTGCAGCCTCCGAGGCTCCAGGCACAGAGCCCGCCGGGTTCGGGCAGCCAGACCCGCCCATCGGGGCCAAGCAGCAGCGAAGGCACGAAGCTGTGGGCGCCGCGCTCGTCCTGGCGCAGTACCGGCTCGATCCGATCAGCCAGGACGCGCCAGATGTTGCCATCGTAGGTACCTGTCCAGAGCGTATCTTCCTTGTCGACCAGGACGGTCCACGGGGTGGCGGGGAAGGAAAGGGCCAGGGGCCATACCCGGCGCGGCTTCAACCGAAGCAGCCCGCCACCCTCCGAGGCGATCCAAATGCTGCCCTGCGAACCGGGGGCGGTGCCCGAGATGCGGCTATCGTCTTCAAACACCCGATCCTGACCCTTGCTCAGGAGCCCGCCGTCAAGGAACCAGGGGGCGGAGGAGCGGGTCGCACATCGTCCGGGGTTGTCGCGTGTGCCGGGCATCGGCGGCAGGGCCAGGCGCCACCAGCCCAGGGTATCGTGAACCCGTAGCTCCCCCTCATGGAGAAAGAGCTCGCAGATCTCCACCCCTTCTTCAACATGCACCAGCTCGGCCCGGCCCTGCTCCATGCGCCAAAGACCGTTCGTGCCCCCCAGCCACACCTCCCCCCCGGGGCCCTCTAGCATGGCGCGAACGTGGTGCATGGGCTCCGCGCCAGGTATGGGTTGACCGCTCTCCAGGCGCCAGATTCCGTAATTGCGGCTGCTCACCCAGAGCTCCCCGCGAATCGATGCCAGGACCTCGGTGCGCTCGGGCATCCCGATCCACTCGGGCCCGCTGCCTTGGATTCGGATCACCCCCTCGCCCCCCGTCGCCCAAAGTGTCCCCTGGACCCAGCTCAGAAGATCCGGCACCTGTCCCGGCCAGGACCAGACCTGGAAGTCCGTCCCGTCGTAGCGCACGAGCTCGCCGGACTCGGCCAGCATCCAGAGTGCGCCATCGGGCCCCAGCTCCAGCTCGACGAGGCGGCTGCTGGGTAGATCGGGAAACTCAGCCCGCCGGTAGACCCGCACCTGATGGCCGTCAAAGCGCACCAGGCCGTCGAAGGAGGTGGCCCAGACGAAGCCCTCGCCGTCCACAACCACGTCCGTGAGCTGATCGACCGGGAGCCCATCCTCCCGGGTCCATCGGTCAACCAGCAGGGACGGAACCTCGGTAGACCCTGTGGTTCGCGCCAGCGCGATGGAGAGCAGTAACGGACTCAAGGCGTTTCATGCTCCCGGGCGCAGGAAAATGTGGCATTGGGGATCTGGTACGTCGGGTGACCGAGCACGTCAAGGGCGGCGAATTCTGGCAAGGACCATTCATGCTGGTGGTCGCGACGGACTGCGGCAGCTCCGCTGCTTGGTGTCCTGGAGATTTGACACCTTGGCCCAGCTCCCCGCTCGCGTCCTGGGTCGCAGCTTCTTTCCCATCCTCCGAGCCACAGCAATCCGGCTCGACGGCCGGCGGCGCATCTGGGTGGTGCTGCCCGCACGCCGGGGACCAGGTCGCCTTCGATCCCGACCGGGCCGATTGGCCCGGCGCTGAGCTTCGCGCTCTCCGCCGTCCCTCCAACCATGCCGACCCCCCGCGTCCCAATGCCAGGGTTTCGACCGGATTCTGCAGTGCTTGGCGCTCCCCGACGGTAGCCTGAAGGCGGATGGACTCGTCCTTGAACTCGAGGAGAAAACGCCGGTTGGTGTCGAGAGCGCCCCGGAGATCATCGACGCCCTCACCCACCTTGGCTACCCCGCATACCTGGCCAAGATCCTGGGCACCTGGAAGCTGTTGGGCGTCGTCGCGCTGCTCGCACCGGGCTTCCGACGTGTAAAAGAGTGGGCCTACGCGGGCTTCTTCTTCAACCTCACCGGCGCCACCCTGTCGCACCTCGCCTCGGGCTGTTGTCCTGGTCCCAGCTCCACCGCCGCTTTCCCGCCGGCGCCTGAGCATTCCCGGCCCGAGCATCGCTGTTGCAGCGCTGCAACACCGGGGGGAGAGGGGGTGGGATTCCGGCAGGGGATCGTCCACATCACGCAAGGCGCGTGCGGCCCGAGCGCCGCAAGCGCCTTTTGGCGACAAAGAAGCTGTGAAAGCTGGGGAAGCGCCAAGCCCGTGCGCTGCTCCCACTTCAGGGCAGCGAGGCTGTCTCCCAAGGCACTGCGCCCTGGCAAACAGCTCTTTGGCCACGGCCAGACGCGGCGGCGGCACATTCTCCCCGAAAAAGACTACATGGGGCTTGAGAATTCCGCCACAGCGGGCACCTGGAAGCCCACACCCGACTCCACCTCTGCGTCGCCGTCGGGTGCCAGCGGAGCATCCACCACCTCCCCCGGGTTCTCCTCTTCCAAGCGGCGCTGTAGCGCCTCGCGGTCGGAAAGAGCGCCACAGCCCAGG
>JBEIQK010000075.1:0-14070 GCA_040376505.1 Alphaproteobacteria bacterium
GCCTCCTATGGTCTCGTCCGTCAGGCCCCGGGAGGAGTGTGTCTGACCGAACCCGGTAACCAACCGACAGACCCCGGAACCCTCCGGGCGACCCCCTGGAGGCCGTCCTTGGTCGCCCGATCGAGGCGGGCACATTCTGGGCTAGGGCACGCTCCATCGGCACCTGTACTCCACTTGCAAACCCGCGTGGATGTGCTACCACTGCGCCCGAGCAGGAGCACCCATGAACGCCGACCATTCGTTGAGTCTGACCGCAGGCGCGATTCAGCAGTGGATGATTGACTCCAGCACCCTGGGCCAGCAGGCCCTCACGCTGGCCGTCTTCCTCACCTTCATCGCGATCATGGTCACCACGCCTTCGGCGCTGCGCAGCAGCCGCTAAAGCGCGTCCTCACGGACGATGTTCACGCCCTGGGCCGCGAGGCTGGCCAGGGCCGCCTGTACGTCGCCCGGCGACAGCTCAACCCCGCGGCAACCGTCCACGACCAGGGTCACGCCAAAGCCTTCGGACCGGGCGTCCTGGGCCGTGAAGCGCACGCAGTAGTCGGTGGCCACGCCGACGATCACCACGTCGGTGACGCCCTTCTCGCGCAGCAGGGTGGTGAGGCCGCTCGGGTTCTTGCCGCCATTGTCGAAGAAGCCGCTGTAGCTGTCGACCCGGCGATCCATGCCCTTCCGCACGACGTGGTGGATGCCCTGCACGTCGAGCCCCTCGGTGAACTCCGCCCCCGGCGTGCCCTGTACACAGTGCACCGGCCAGAGCACCTGGGTCAGTCCAAAGAGATCGATCAAGGTGCCCGGCGCCCGCCCCGGATGTTGGGCCGCGAAGCTGCCATGATCGGCCGGGTGCCAGTCCTGGGTCGCCACCACCAGCGGGTAGCGGCGCATCAGGCGGTTGGCCACCGGCACCACCTCGTCGCCGCCGGCCACGCCGAGCGGCCCGCCGGGCATGAAGTCGCGCTGGATGTCGATGAGCAAAAGGGCTTGCATGGCTTTCTCCACAGTCTTGGTTTACAGATCGAAGAGCACGCCCTTCTCCAGGGCCTGCTGGTACCGTTCACGGTCAAAGCGAAAGAGCTGCGCCGGCCGCCAGGCCACGCCCTCCTCTTTGCGCCCTACCTCAGCGAGGATGTCGAGCGCCAGCACCTTCCGGCGAAAGTTCCGCTTGTCGAGCGGCCGGCGCAGGATCGTCTCGTAGAGCCCCTGCAGCCGGGAGAGGGGAAACTCCTCGGGCAGCAGCTCAAAGCCCACGGGCTCGTAGCGGATGCGCACCTGCAGCCGCCGAAGGGCCACGTCGACGATCTCCCGGTGGTCAAAGGCCAGGGCCGGCAGGCTGTCAAGGCGGTGCCAGCGGGCCGATCGGGCGTCGGTGCCGGCCACCGGCCGGTGATCGACCCGCCGCACCAGCCCCCAGTAGGCCACCGTCACCACCCGTTCGCGGGGATCGCGATCCACCCGCCCAAAGGTCTGGAGCTGCTGCAGCCAGCCTGGGCTCACCCCGGCCTCCTCGGCCAACTCGCGGCGCACCGCCGCCTCCAGGTCTTCGTCCACCCGAACAAAGCCCCCCGGGAGCGCAGGGCAACCCAGGAAGGGCGCCCCGCCCCGCTCGATCAGCAGCACCTCCAGCTCGTCTTCGGCGGCGCCAAAGAGCACCACGTCGGCCGCCAGCGCCGGCCGGGCGTAGGCGTAGCTGTGGCTCATCGCCGCTCCCCTTCGGCCAGGGCCCGCAGCTCTCGGGCATAGCCGCCCGAGAGGATCGGGAAGCGGCACCACGACCGCGGATCGAGGTTCTCATCGTCCAGGTGAAAGGAGGGCGCGTAGCGCTCGCGCTTCCACTGGTTGGCGCAGAACAAACGAAAGAACCGATCCACCCAGAGCCGCACCTGCTCGGGGCCATGCTCCGGAAAGTAGACACAGATCCGACGAAAGACCTCGATCGGATCGAGCTTGTCGCGGATGGCCGCCCGCTCGATCGCGTCCAGGATTGGGTAGGGCATCAGGTCATCTTCGTCGGTCTGTCGTTGATCGAGGGGCCGCAGCTCCGCCGAGGGCTCCAGGATCGCCACCGCCCGCAGCCCCGGCAAGGGCCCGATGCCTTGGGGGCCCTCCTCGCTCATCCACACCAGCCAGCGCCGCAAAAAGGCCTTGTCGATGCCGGCGATCGGAGACAGACCGCCGCTGGTGTCACCGTCCATCGTGGCGTAGCCCACCGCCGCCTCGCTGCGGTTGGAGGTCGACAGCAGCAGCTTGCCCTCGATGTTGGCCAGCAGCCAGATCCCGGGCGAGCGCACCCGGGCCTGGATGTTCTGCATCGCGATGTCATCCGTCTGCCAGCCAATCGGCCGCCCCAAGGCCTCGCTCACCCGGGCCACATACCCCTCCACCAGACTGTCCACCTCCCAAGCGTGATGGGTGCAGCCAAGCGACGCGGCCACCGCCGCCGCCGCCGCCCGGGTCTGGGCCGAGCTGTTGGCCGTGCCCTGGTAGACGGTGGTGAGCAGGGCCTTCGACCACAGACCGACATCGTCGGTGGACTGAACCACCCGCACCCGACCGAGCCGCCGGCGCACCCCCTCCACCCCCAGCTCCGCCAGGGCGAAACGCAGCGAGAGCGCGCACAGCGTCGCCACCGCCGTCGAGTCCGCTCCCCCCGAGAGGCTCACCGCGAAGCCCTGCAGGCCGCTCTTGGCCAGGTAGTCAAACAGACCCAGCGCCACCGCCCGGGTAAAGGTCTCCTCTTGCGACCGCGGCCCCAACTCCCAGGTGAAGCGCGGCGGCTCGGCCCGCACCGGCTCGCGGCGCGGCCAATCGAAGTCCACCCGCACGATCTCGGCCTCATCCACCGCCGGATTGGGGATCACGCTCGCCGTCCGCGCCCGGGCCGTGCGGTTGACGTCGATGTCCACCGAGGCGCCCGTCACCGTCACCGGCGAGAAGCACAACATCGGCGCGCAGGCCAGCAAGGACCCGCCCGAGGCCACCATGCCGGCCCCATCGTAGAGGATGCGCCCCGCCTCATTGCCCACGAGGTTGGCGTACAGATAGGCCACACCAAAGGCCCGCGAGCCGTCTACCACGAAGCGCTCGCGCACCTCGCGCTTGCCAAAGGCGAAGTGGCTGCCGCTTGGATTGAGCACCACATCCACGCCGCGGTGGGCCAGCTCCGCCCCCGGGCGCCGCGCCACCCAGGCCTCTTCGCAGATCTCAAAGCCGATCCGCACGCCGCCCACCTCAAAGAACAGATCTCCCATCGGGTAGCGCCGCCCCTTGCGCACGATCACCGTGCGGGCGCCGATCGGCCAGGGCTTGAACCAGCGCGGCTCGTAGTGAACTCCATCTCCGGCGAGGTGCCGCTTGGCCACGAGGCCCACGATCTGTCCGTTCACCAGCAGCGCCGCCGCGTCGTAGACCGCCGCGTTCACCACGACCGGCAACCCGACACAGACCACCATCCCCACCGTCTCGGCCGCCACTGCCTCCAGCATCTCCCAGGCCGCCCGATCCACGGAGGGGCTGTGAAAGGCGTCCTCGCAGCCGTAGCCGGTGATGCACAGCTCGGGCAGCGTGAGCAGATCGATGCCCTGGGCCCGCGCCTCGGCCAGGGCCGCGAGGATGCGGTCGCGGTTGCCCTCCCAGTCGAGGGGGGTCTGGTTGAGCCCCGCGACGCCAACCCGCAGCAGGTTCACGACGCACCCCCACCGATCGCCAGCAGGCGCTGGGTCTCGTCGTAGAGCCCCCGATCGAGGCCCATCGGCGCCGGCGCGGGCTGCTCCAGGCGACGCACCGCCGCGGGGAGCGAGGCCAGATCGGCCGCCGCCCGCCCCCGCGCCGCGCTGAGGCCCTCCGCCGGCTCCACCCGGGCCCCGCCGCGCAGGAGGGGCACCAGCAGCTCCTCGCCCGCTCCCGGCTCGAGATCGACCGACCGGCCCAGGCGGTCCACCGGCCCGGCCGACGAGAGCGGCCGGCCCACATTGTAAAGGATGTCACCCACAAACTGTCCATCCACCACCTGCCGCCGCACCCCCAGCGGCCCCGGAAGCGAGATCTTGGCCGGCTCCTCGCTCTTCTTCACCCGATCGCGCCAGGGCCCACCCGGGGCCCGAATGGCCGCCAGCTTGTAGACGCCGCCCAGCGCCGACTGATCGCCGCCGGTCACGAGGCGCGTGCCCACGCCAAAGACGTCGATCGGCGCCCCCGCCGCCACCAGCGCGGCGACGCGCTGTTCATCGAGGTCATTGCTGGCCACCACCTTGGCCTGCGGTTCGCCAGCGGCGTCGAGGAGCGCCCGGGCCTTGCGCGACAGATCGGCCAGATCCCCGCTGTCGAGGCGCACGCCCGCCATCTCAAAGCCACGCGCCCGCAGCGACTGGCCCACCGCCGCCGCCCGCTGTACGCCCGTCACCGTGTCATAGGTGTCCACCAGAAAGGTGCAATTGTTCGGCAAGGCCGCCGCATAGGTCTCAAAGGCCTCCACCTCGCGATCAAAGGAGAGCACCCAGGAGTGGGCGTGGGTGCCGCGCACCGGGATGCCAAACAGACGCCCCGCCAGCACATTGCTGGTCGCGTCGACCCCACCCACCCAGGCCGCCCGGCTGGCCGAGAGCCCGCCGTCGATGCCCTGGGCCCGCCGCAGGCCGAATTCCAGCACCGTGCGCCCCGCCGCCGCCAACTTCACCCGCGCCGCCTTGGTGGCGATCAGCGTCTGAAAGTTGAGGATCGCCAGCAGCGCCGTCTCCACGAGCTGAAGCTGGATGAGCGGCCCCTGCAGGCGCAGGATGGGCTCATGGGGCAGCGCCACCCGCCCCTCGGGGATGCCGTCGACATCGGCCTGAAAGGAGAGCCCCCCCAACATCGCCAGAAAGTCTTCGGTGAAGAGCGGCTTGCCATCATTGCCGGTGAGCGTGGCCAGAAAATCCAGGTCTTCACTGGCAAAGCGCAGCCCTTCGAGAAACTCGAGCGCCGTCTCCTGCCCCGCGGTCACCGCATAGCTGCCGCCAAAGGGCGCCTTGCGAAAGTACAGGTGAAAGACCGCCTCATGGCCCCCCAGGCCCGCCGCGTGGTAGCCCGCCGCCATCGTGAGCTGGTACAGATCGGTGAGCAGCCCCAGGGCGGGGCGGTAGAGGGCAGCGAGGCCGCTGGGCGACGTAGACACGGGGGGCTCCGGGGAGGATGATGGTGTTATAATGACACTAAGCCAGCCCGTCAACGCCCCCAAAAATTTCTTCTCCACCCCCTACAGCTCCGGCCGCCCGATGCCGAAGCCCTGAACATACCCCCGGTCGGCCGACGGTGACGATCGCGCGGAGCTGGAGCCAGCGGCCGCACCGGGGGGAGTTTTTTACCGTTTGGCCTTGCGCCCTGCG
Organism: Alphaproteobacteria bacterium; assembly: GCA_040376505.1. Taxonomy (GTDB): domain Bacteria; phylum Myxococcota_A; class UBA796; order UBA796; family UBA2385; genus JBEIQK01. Next base: position 5,364 of record JBEIQK010000075.1, read on the forward strand.
TAGACGAAGACGTCGCGGCGATTCGCGGGGAGCTGCCGGGCCAGAATCGTGGTGAAGCCGAGCTCGCCCAACTGGGCGAGCAGGCGCGGCAGCGACTCCACGGCGGCCTCATCGGGCAGCTTGAGGGTCAGCAGCAGCCCCCGCGGCGCCACCGTGCGCAGCAGGCGCCGCACGGCCGCCAGCACATGGCTGGGCGGGATGTGGGCGTCGCTGGCGATCCAGGAGATGTCGCTCGGCAGCTCTTCGGGGCGCAGCTCGCCCACGGTTCGATCGAGCCACTCCACCCCGGGGAGCGCCAGCACGTCGGGGTGCATGTCCTGGGGATCGACCGCCAGCACGCGCAGCCCGTGCTCCACCAAGGCCCGCGTGCCGCCCCCCGGCGCCGCGCCGATCTCCAGCACGAGCTCACCCTTCTGGATCGGCGCCCGGCTCCAGGCGAGGCCCTCGACCATCTTGCGCCAGGCCCGGCTGGGCAGATCCTCGGGCACATCGTAGACAAAGCGCCCGCCCGGGTTGGCGTGGCGGTTGTGGTGGTGCGTGTGAAAGCCCACCATCATGGGCTCATCGGGGCTGGTGACCACGTCAAGCACGAGGTCGCCCTTCACCGGCGCTCCCGCCACAAAGCGGCCGGTCGCCCGCAAGGCCGCCTCGATCCGCGCCGCGTCGGCCTCGGCCGCCGCCTCCATCGCCGGCGGCAGGTCCATCGGCGGAGCCTGATCGCGGGCGCAGACGAAGAGGCGCGTGGCGCCGACCTCACCGGCGAGACGCAGCACCGTCTCCACATCGCGGGCCGGCCCCAGCGAGGCCGCCCACATCCGCGCGAAGATCGCGGCCGGCGCCTCATCGGCGCGGAAGGGGGTCTTGGTGCACTTCCAAGAGATGAGCCCGGGGCGCTGAAAGGAGGGCCGCAGGTCGGGGCGGAGCTGCTCGATCTCCGCCTTGAGCCAGCGCTCCGAGCCGGGTTGACAGAGGCAGAAGGCGAAGGGTGCATCGAGGCGAGGGGGCGGATTCATCGGTCTTCCCAAAGGTCGCCCCGACTATCGCAGCGCCGGCCCCGCCGCCCCTCCCGCCGCATCCTGCCCCAGGGCGCAAGGCGGCGTTGCCGGGCAGTGGGCAATCGAGCCCCAACCGGACCGCGACGAGAGCGGCTTGACCGGCTAGACGCCGGGACCCGCACAGGTGCTTCATGACCAGCCCCGCGCCCGACGCACCCCTCCAAGAGTCGCGCCTGCTGCGCATCATCGCCGCCGTGCAGTTCGTCAACATCCTCGACTTCATGATGGTGATGCCGCTCGGCCCCGACTTCTCGCGCGACCTCGGCATCGCGCCCGCGCACCTCGGCATCATCGGCGGCTCCTACACCGCTGCCGCCGCCATCTCGGGCATCGCCTGCAGCACCTTCCTCGACCGCCTCGACCGGCGCCGGGCCCTGCTCTTCGCCATGCTTGGCCTCGCCGGCGGCACCCTGCTTGGCGCCTTCGCCTGGGATCTGCCGAGCCTCCTCGCCGCCCGCGTGCTGGCCGGCATCTTCGGCGGCCCCGCCACCGCCGTCTCGCTCTCCATCGTCGCCGACGCCATCCCCCCCGAGCGCCGCGGCAAGGCGATGGGCACGGTGATGGGCGCCTTTTCGATCGCCTCGGTCCTCGGCGTGCCGGCCGGCCTCGAGCTCGCCCGCCTCGGGAGCTGGCGCACCCCCTTCATCTGCGTCGGCGCCCTCGGCCTCGCCCTCGTCGTCGCCGTCGCCGCCATCCTGCCCGCCATGCGCGGCCACATCGGCCAGAAGGGCGCCGACGTGCCCTTCTCCACCCTGCTGCGCCGCCCCCCTGTCCTCGGCAGCCTCGTCATCACCGCCCTGCTCAACGCCGCGGGCTTTGTGCTGATCCCCAACATCTCGCCCTTCATGCTGATGAATGTGGGCTACCCCCGCGAGCACCTTGGCCTGCTCTACATGGTCGGCGGCGTCACCTCGCTGCTCGCCCTGCGCCTCTTCGGCCCCCTCGTCGACCGCTACGGCCACTTTCCGCTCTTCGCGCTCGGCACCCTGGCGATGATGATCACCGTGGCGGTGGGCTTCTACCCGGCCCTGCCGCTGATCCCGCCCCTGCTGCTCTTTCCGCTCATGATGGGCTCGATGTCGGCCCGCAACGTCTCGCTGCAGACCCTCACCAGCAAGGTGCCCCAGCCCGCCGAGCGCGCCCGCCTGCAGTCCGCCCAGTCCGCCGTCCAACACCTCGCCGCCGCCGCCGGCGCCGTCGGCTCCTCGGCCTTGCTCGATGCGAGCGTGACGGATCGACTGGTCGGCCTCGACAAGATCGTGATCGTCTGCCTCTTGCTCAGCCTGCCGACCTTTCCGCTGGTGCGGTGGCTGGAGTCCTCGGTCAAGGGCCATGCCCAGTAGGCCGCGTGCGCTGGACGCGAGGCGGAGGGCGATAGTGGGCTGATAAGGGGTGAACAGATTGGGGTGCTCCGACTGGGGTGACAGCACGCTGCACCAACGCCATGGCCGGCCCATCCGCGGCTTTCGCCCTGTCGACGACCACGAATTGGGTGCGAGCACGCTGGATGTGGCCGAGTCGCTGCTGTCGACCTTGCAGGGCATGCTGCGCGAAGGGGCCGAACTGGAGCTCAATCCACGCAAGACCCGCATTGTTGAGCTGCCGGTCTCAATCGTAGCCCCCTGGGTGACCGAGCTGAGAGGCATTGTGCGCGAGTCCGACACCATCCCCGGGCGGCGCCCGCGCTCAGCGGCGCGACCTCCTTCACCGGCTCGACAGCGCCACCGCCCGTCGCGCAGCCCACCCCGACGAGCACGTCCTCCGCTACGCCGCGGGCGTGCTCCGCCACGACAAGGTGCGCTGCGGCAATTGGGCCCTGGTACGCGACTGGATGCTGCAGTCCAAGCTGAGCTTCAGGCCCCCTTCGACGCCGACTCCCAGCAGGCCGTCGAGGCCATGAACGCCCCCATCTGCTCTGTCATCGCGAATCACCTGCGCAGCGAAGGGCTCTTCGGGCTGGCGCCCGCCTTCACCGGCGCACGGCACAACGTGGCCGCGGAGCTGTGATGACCCCACCCGCCGCCTCGATGCCCAGCGCTTCTCCTCGCCGACCGGCTACCCCTGACGGCAGCGAGGAAACCCACAGTGGAGGCGTCTCCCTTGTGAGACGGCCCCGTCCACGCGCCGGCCGCCTTACCCCTTCGCGCGAAGCAGGGCCTCCAGGGCCTCCACGCGGGCCTCCAGCAGGGCGCGGGCGACCGCCTCGGCGGCGAGGCGCTCCTCTGCGACGGCGCGGGCGGCGGCCTCGGCGGTGCGTGCAGCGGCCTCGGCCTCTACCTTCGCTTCCATCTCTGCGATGCGCTCATAGTTCTGATCGAGCAGCGTGTTGGCCCGATCCAGCAGCTCCCCATCGCCCAGGACGGGCGAGCTGTCGCGCAAAAAGCGCAGCCGACCCTCGGTGATCACCAGCTCCAGGCCCAACACGGCCGATTGGAGGCCGCCGCCGCGGCGCGGGATGGACTCGTAGCGACGGGCGCTGCGATCGGGCAGGCTCCAGCCGAAGAGGAGCTGACGGCCGCGATCATACACAAAATACTCTTCAATGCCCAGCCTCGCAAAGCGCTCGACATTGTCGACGAGATCCTTGCGTCGATCGCCGCGGTGAACGATCTCCAGCACGAAATCGAGCCCGCGGCCCTCTTCTGTGACCGACCAGCACATGCGCGTGTCGACGTCACCAGGGTCCACCACGCCCAGCACCACAAGGAGATCGGGGCAAAAGACCTCTTCTCCGGGGTAGAGCACGGGCAGCTCGCTGATGAGGTAGGCGAGGCGGTGGCTGCGGTGAAAGAAGTCGCTCAGCAGCCGCCAGGCCCGGGCCTTGGCGCGGCCGTGAGGGCTGCCTTCTCCCATCGCCTCCTGGTGGGCGGTGAGCGCGGCGCTGGCTTCGGCCACGAAGCGCTCCCGCTCGGCTGGCGTCATCAAGCGCCAGGCCTCCGTGGAGGGCGTGGTGGGCAGGGGCGGCAGGGCAGGGGCGCGGCGCAGCGGTGCGGTGCTCATGGGCAGCCCATAACCCAGGCTGCCTCGCGGCGGCGGCACAAGGAGACCGCCCCCAAAGGTCGCCCTCCTCGCCCTGTCGCTGCACAGCGGCAACCACGACTCGCACGACCGCTGAGGCCGATGACGACGAGTCAATCAAGTCGACACAAACCTCCTGTACGCGCGGGGGCCGGCACCGCTCTTCGCCTGCCAGCAGAGCGAGGGCCACCCCGACCTTGTCGTCGCCCTCAAGGGTGGAAGTTGGAACCTGGGCTCCCTGCGAAACAGCGCCGCCAGCGGGAGCGAGTGCAACTTCGGCGCCACCGACGAGGGGTTCGCGGCGGGGGCTCAGTCCCCCGAAGCGGCCAGCCTGAGCGGAGGCGTCGACCGGGACAAGCTTGACATCAACGCCTTCGAGGGGAGCGCCGCGCTCCCGCTCCGAGGCCATCCCCCAACGCAGCCTGTGTCTGTCTTCTGGAGAGCGGGGCGACCGGCTCGATGGCGGCGACAGCATGCGGCGGCCCCAACAGTGACGCCACCGGCGGCGAGGGCCACACCGGGCTGGGCGGCGGGTGGATCCCCTCCGGCACTTCGGGCGGCGCCAAGGCGCGCTGGGTGCGCTGAGCGCACGGTGGCGGCGGGTTAGCAGGCCCCATGCCGCGCTTCTTCAACACCACCGGGCCCTGCGATCCCCGTCAACACTACATGCTCCCCGCCGAGGCGCGGTCGCCGGGGCTCCTCGCACTCGTCGAGAGAGCCCAGTACTTCGTGCTCCACGCGCCCCGACAGGTCGGGAAGACGACCGCCATGCGGGCCTTCGCCGAGCGGCTGCGCGGGCTCGGCTACGCCGCCGTCTGGGCCACCCTGGAGACCTCCCAGGGCCTCGACCAGACCGCAGACACGGAGCCCCTGTGGATCGCCTCGATCGCCGACAGGGCCAGCGTCTTAGCGCCCGCAGACCGTCCGCCCGATCCACACCCTGCCCTGGTCCAGAGCCCCGGCCGGCGCCTGCTCGCCTACCTGCGCGCCTGGTCCGAACAGACGCCGCTGCCGATCGTCCTGCTCCTCGATGAGGCCGATGTGGTGAGCGGACAGGCGCTCATCAGCATGCTGCGCCAGCTTCGCGACGGCTTCGTCGACCGTGGCCCCGGCAGTTTCCCTGTCAGCGTCGGCCTCATCGGCATGCGCGACCTCCGTGACTACCTCACCGAGGCCAAGGGCGGCGTCCGGGTCAACCCCGGCTCCCCCTTCAACATCAAGGCCGCCAGCATCACCCTGCGCAATTTCCGCCCCGAGGAGTGCGCCACCCTCCTCGCCCAGCACACCGACGACACCGGCCAGCCCTTCCTGCCCGACGCAATTGAACAGATCTACACCCAGTCCGGCGGCCACCCCTTCCTCGTCAACGCCCTGGCCGCCGCCGCCATCGAGGAGGCCGACGCCGCCCCGATCGGTCGCGCCCACATCGATCGCGCGGTCGAGCGGCTGATCCGCGCCCGCACCACCCACCTCGACTCCCTCGGCCAGCGCCTCGCCGAGCCGCGCGTGGCCCGCATCCTCCAGCCGATTCTCCTCGGCGATGAGGATGTGGAGACCGAGACCGACGACTTTCAGTACACCGTCGATCTCGGCCTCGTCCACCCCACCCTCCGTCCACCCCAGATCGCCAATCCCCTCTACCGCGAGGTCCTGGCCCGGCAGCTCACCTTGCGCCGCCAGGAGAACCTCAATCCCCCCTGGTGGCGCTGGCAGCGGCCCGACGGCGGCCTCGACTTTCCCGCCCTGATCAACGCCTTCCTCGACTGGTGGCGCAACAACGAGGGCATGATCCGCCGCCCCACCCAGGGCTACCCCGAGGCCACCGCCCACATCACCTTCATGGCCTTCCTCCAGCGCGTCGTGAACGGAGGCGGACAGATCCAGCGCGAGCTGGCCGCCGGCCGCGGCGCGGTGGACCTCGTCGTCGACTACGCCGGCGAGCGCTTTGTCGTCGAGATGAAGCGCGTGCGACCCGATCACGATGCCTTGGAGACCATCCGCGAACAGGGCGCCCTCCAGCTCAGCGCCTACCTCGACAGCCTCGGCCACCCCGAGGGCTGGCTGCTGCTCTTCGATCAGCGCCCGGGCCGCCCCTGGAGCGAGCGCCTCTGGCGCGAAGATCGCCTTGTGAACGGCCACATCCTCCATCTCATCGGTGCCTGAGCGCCGGTGGAACCTCAAGGTTACAACGCCCGAGAGGTGAACATGAACGCCCCCCGACTCTACGCCCTGGCCCCCTTTCTCCTCCTCGCCTGCGGCGGCAAGGGCGACGGCTCCGGGGGTGGCGGCGGTAGCGCCGACGCGCCTCCCGCCGAGCGCCCCGCCGGCTGCGAGGGCGGGGCCTATGACGAGGACGCCATGATCGCCGACATCGCCTACCTCGCCGCCGAGGAGCTCGACGGCCGCTGGCCCGGCAGCGAAGGCGACGCCATGGCCCGCGAGTTCATCGCCAGCCGCTTCGCCTGCCTCGGCCTGCAGTCGGTGCTGCCCGACGACAGCTATGAAGAGGCCTTCACCGACCACCGCGGCCGGCAGACCGCCAATGTGCTGGGGCTGCTGCTTGGCGGCGACGACACCGTCTCCAACGAGCTCCTGGTGGTGTCCGCCCACCACGATCACTTTGGAGACGGGCGGCTGGGCGCCAATGACAACGCCTCGGGCGTGGTCTCGGTGCTGGCCATCGCCGCGGCGCTGAGCGAGGGCCCGACCCTGCGCCGCCCGGTGCTCTTCGCCACCTTCGGCTCGGAGGAGTCCGGCTTCGAGGGCTCCGAGGCCTGGTACACCGGCACCGAGGGCTCGGCCTACCCCGGCACCGTCGTCTACAACCTCAACCTCGACATGGTCGGCAGCTACGATCAGACCGAGTATGTCTACGCCCTCGGCACGCTGCCCGGCACCCGCGTCCGCGACTCGGTGAGGGTCTTGAAGGGGCGCTACCCTACGCTCGACGTCGGGCTCGGCGACTGGAGCGACATGTCCGACAACTACACCTTCTGCACGCGGGGAATCCCCTACCTCTTTATGTGGACAGACGATCCGAGCTGCTACCACGAGCAGTGCGACACGGTCAATCGGATCGACGGCGCGTCGCTGTCGGCCATCGCCGACCTGACGGGGGCCGTCACCCGGGACCTCGCCGACAGCGCGGCCAATCTCGCCGCGGAGCGCTCCCCCGGCGTGGACGTCTGCGCCCCCTGAACGGTGCAGCCCCTCCGCGCCGGGGGCCCCAGCCAAACCGCGCGCTCCCGGCCCCCCGTAGAAATTCGCCCCCGTGTGCGCTGGGGCGTCGATGTGGTAGGCTCCTCCAGCGAGGTCGACCCGATGCGCCTGTTCCCCCTGCTGCTGATGCTCGGCTGCTCTGAGTACGAGATCAACGCCAGCGAGAAGCCCGGCCCCGGGCCCGTCGACAGCGCAGCGCCGCCGGTCGACACCGCCCCGCCTGCCGACACAGCGCCCCCCGTCGACACCAGCCCGCCTGTCGACACCGCGCCCGTGGAGTCGGCCTGCGACTGCCCCGAGGGCTTCACCGCCCTGCCCGATGACGACGGCTGCGTGCGGCGCACCGAGGTGGAGCCCTCCTTCCTCGGTGAGGGCTACGCCGTCTGTCCGGTCCTTCCGCACCCCGACTATGGCAGCTACGGCGCCCGCTACCCTGGCGGCACGACTGTGTCGGATGACTACTGGGGCGAAAATGACGGCGTGCCCGACGGCCGACTCAACGCCACCGGTGTCTGGGCCTGCGGCGCCGACGGCGTCAGCTCGGGATACGACCCTGTCAACGAGTGGATCGGCTTCTCGGTCTGCGTCAACATCGACACCGCCGGCGACTACCTGCTCGGGCTCGGCGCCGACAACCGCATGCGCCTGCGGGTCGACGGCGTCACCCTGCTCGACAACACCGACGACAACGTCGACAACTTCAAGTTCTGGTGGATGCAGGCGATCAGCCTCAGCTCTGGCCCCCACATCGTGGAGTTCGAAGGCTTTAACGCCGGCGGCCCAGCCGGCCTCGGCGCCGAAATCAGCGGGCCCTTCACGAGCGGCAGCCTCACCGACGACGCCAGCATGGCCAGCCAGGACTACGCCGGCAACCTCGTCTGGACCGCCCAGGAGGCCATCGGCGCCAGCTTCGCGCTGGGCGAGACCAGCGGCTACCAGTGCCCCGACGGCATGGCGCTCGACCTCTGCGCCGAGGCGCCCCTCTGCTACAGCGAGGAGACCGCCCCCTGCGAGTAGCCCCTTAGCGCGCCGAGGCCGTCAGGTTGCCGCCCAATACCAGCGCGTCGCCGCGGCCCTGAACGGTGGTGGTCTTCACCGCCAGCACGAGGCCCTCCACCCGCGTCGCCGTCTGGGCCGGCAGCGCCTGGTTCACCCCCTTGCTCACTTCCTTCAAAATCACACTCTCAAAGAGCAGCGCCAGCGGATCGGCGAGGCCAGCCCCCCGGCTCTTCTCGCCCTCGATCGCGTCTTTGCCGGTCAGCACCAGCTCCTGGCCCTGCAGGCCCATCTGGCCCTTCACCGTGTAGTCGCGCCACCAGCCCGACCCCGACAGGCGCCAGATGCGCAGCCCCAGGGTGAAGTCGGCGCCTTTGGCCGAGAAGCTGCGCGGGTCGATGCCGATCTCATGCTCCAGC
>JBEIQK010000464.1:0-5260 GCA_040376505.1 Alphaproteobacteria bacterium
CGATCATCGCCATGTTCCTGGGCGTGAGCCTGGTCTGGACGGAGCTGGAGAAGCGCACCGTCTACACGGTCCTCTCTCGCCCCCTGGCCCGCCGCACCTTCCTCCTGGGCAAGTACCTCGGCCTCGTGGCCACCCTTGCGTTGCAGATCGGCATCATGCTCACCGTCTACGCGGCGCTGATGACCGTCCAACAACAGCCTCCGCCGGCGATCGTCTACGTCAGCAACGGGCTGCTGCTGGTAGAGCTGATGCTGCTCACCGCCTTCGCCACCCTGTTCAGCACCTACTCGGCGCCAACCACGGCGTCGGCCTTCACGCTGTCGGTCTTTGTGATCGGCCACCTCGCCGATGACATCTGGCTCTACGGCAGCCGCGCCGAGAGCCCCGCCGTGCAGGAGATGGCCCGGGCCCTCTACTGGGTGCTGCCCAATTTTGAGATCCTGAACCTGCGCGATCTGGCCATTCACGAGAAGCCAATCCCCTGGGATCGCGTGCTCACCGCCCTCACCTATGGCCTCTCCTACACCGCAGTGGTGCTGGGGGCCGCCGTCGCCGTCTTCGAGCGCCGCGACCTCAAGTAGGCCCCTCCGTCCACCCCGGGCGCCCCACGATGCCAATCGAGACCTTCTGGACCTTCCTCGCCCTGCTGGCCTTCCTGCAGAGCCTCGCGGTCGGTAGCTTCGTCAACGTCGTGATCGCCCGGATGCCGCTCGATCGCTCGGTGGTCTCGCCGCCCAGCCACTGCCCCTGCTGCGGCCACCCCATCCGCGCCTACGACAACATCCCGGTGCTGAGCTGGCTGCTCTTGGGCGGCAAGTGCCGCGACTGCAAGCTGCCGATCTCCTCGCTGTACCCGACGATTGAGCTGCTCGTCGGCCTGCTGGGCGGCCTGCTCTTCGTGCAGACCATCCCCGACGCCAGCGCCCTGTCCACCGGCGCCCTGCTCGCCTTTGGTGTCAAGCTGGTCTTCGTGGCGATGCTCGTGGCGCAGACCTACATCGACCTGCGCCACTACATCATCCCCAACGAGCTCTCCATCTACGCAGCGCCCTTCGGCATCCTCGCCGCGCTGGCGCTGGGTCACCTCGGCCACAGCGGCGGCCCCACCTGGCAGAGCGCGGTGGTGGGCGCCCTGGCCGGCGGCGGGCTCTTTGGCGGCATCAAGCTGCTCTACTGGCTGGTGCGTCGGCGCGAGGGCATCGGCGACGGCGACATCAAGCTGGCGGCGATGATCGGCGCCTTCCTTGGCCTGCCGGCCATCCCCTTCGTCATCCTGGCCAGCTCGGTCACCGGGGCGCTGGTGGGTGTCCCGATCGCCCTGCTCCAGCGCAAAGGGGCCCAACTGGCGCTGCCCTTCGGGCCCTTCCTGGCGCTCGGCGCCATCGTCTACCTGCTGCACGGCCCGCCCTTGATGGCGCGCCTCTTTCCGGGGCTCGACCTGCTCTTCGGCCCCCTCGCCTCGTAGGCCCAACGAGCGGCGGGGCCGCCGAAGCAGGCCCCGCCGGGATCTTCGCCGAAGCGACGGCTCAGTGCACGCCGTTCCAGGTGATGAAGAGGGCGCCCTCGGTGGTGGCGGTGGCCGGCCCGTAGCCGTAGTCACCCACCACGAAGTCGTCGGCGCCGTCGTGGTTCAGGTCGCCGGGGCGCTGAGGCAGCGACGAGGCGTAGTAGGTGTTGTAGACCGCCAGATCGGTGTCGTTCTCGCCCTCGACGTCGAGCATGGCGTCGTTGGTTGCGTCGAGATCGCCCGAGAAGACGCCGCTGTCGAAGACGAGCAGCCGACCCGGGGTGCTGCCGCTGGCCTCCAAGCCAAGCCCCATGTCGCCGATGCCGTCGCCGTTGAGGTCGCCCATGTTGCGCAGCACATAGGGGTCGGCGTCCGAGGCGCCGAACTCGTAGGAGACCGCGGCGATGTCGTCGGCGTCCTGGGTGGAGCTGCGCAGCGAGCTGCTGCCCGGGATGACGTAGAGCTTGTAGGTGCCGTGGTTGTAGGCCCACAGCTCGGCCTTGCCGTCGCCGTCCTGGTCGGGGCCGGCGGCGCAGATCCAGCCCATGCGCTCGTAGTTGTCGCCGTCGAGGGAGATGCGGCCGAAGTTCTCGATGTTGGTGGCGCTGAAGTTGGTGAGCTGCGCGGCCCGCCCCCACAGCGTCCACACCACGCCGTTGTTGGTGTCGGAGGTGTCGGCGAGGTGGTCGCAGAACACGAGGTCTTCGAAGCCGTCGCCGTCCAGATCACCGCCGGTGGGGAAGCTGTTGGGCATCACCCCGGAGTACAGCGAGGAGTTGCCACCATCGGTGGAGAAGCGCGCGTCGACCGACGACATCGCGATGGTGCCGCTGGTGGCGTCGCCGTAGAGCAGCCAGAGGTAGGGCGTGTAGGTGGTGGAGGTGGTGGTCTGGTAGCTGCCGAGCAGGTCGTCGTTGCCGTCGCCGTCGAGGTCGAGCCCGCCGGTGACGCCCGTGCCGACGTAGTAGTGCGAGCTGTCGCCCACCACGGTCAGGTAGGCGCTGTAGGTGTCGCCGCTCGACAGGATGTCCGGGCCGCCCAGGACGTAGACCGCGCCCTGGTTGCCGTTGTAGCCGTAGGCGCCGATCGCCACGGCGGGGTCGCCGGTGCTGGCGAAGTTGTCGAGGTAGGCCACCTCGGAGCCGAGGTAGTTCGCCGTGGCGTAGCCGGCGAAGTAGTTGGCGCCGTCCTCAAAGTCAGAGCCCGAGGTGGGCATCGAGCCGCCGTCATAGACCGCCACGCCGCCCGAGGTGCTCTGGTAGCCGATGGAGCCCACCACGAGGTCGTCTTTGCCGTCCTCATCGAGATCGCCGATGGTGAAGCGGTAGCCAAAGTTGTGGGAGCCGGTCACGCCATAGTAGGTGACGTCGGCGTCCCAGCCCTTCGCGTTGTCATCGGCGGTGCCGTCGCAGTCATCGTCGAGCCCGTTCACCTTCTCGGTGTTGTCGGGGTTGACGGTGGCGTTGGTGTCGTCGCAGTCGTCGCCCTGGCCGTAGGCGGCGATGCCAAAGCCGTCGTTGTCCTGGTCCCAGTCGTCGGACCCGTCGCAGTTGGTGTCGACGCCGTCGTAGTAGGCGTCGGTGGCGCCGGGGAAGACATCGGCGTTGGCGTCCTGGCAGTCGCCGCCGCCGTTGACCGGGTCGTCATTCCAGACCACGGTTTGGAAGCCGTCGCCGTCCTGATCGTACTCGTCGGCGCCATCGCAGTTGGCGTCTTTGCCGTCGTAGAACTCGTCTTCGGCCCCCGGGTAGACCTCGGCGTCGCCGTCGTCGCAGTCATCGCCCTCGGCCTCGATGCTGGCGTGGCCGTCGCCATCTTCGTCGGTGACCACCGCGCCGAGCAGCCGCACGGTGGCGGTGGCGTTGTCGGGGTCATTGGTGGTGATGGTCAAGGTGGCGGTGTCGGCGGTGAAGTCGATGGGCAGGTACTTGATGCCCAGGGTGGTGCTGGAGCCCGGGCCCACCTGCAGACCCACCCCCGCGGTGGCCGAGAACTCGGCACCGGAGATCGACATCTCGGTGACTTCGAGGGTGGCGGTGCCGGTGTTGTCGATGACCAGCGTGCCCGAGCCGACGGCGCCGACGGCGACCTGCCCGCAGTCCACCTCGTCGACCTCCACCACGAAGTTCGGCTGGCCTTCACCGCCATCCGAGCCATCTTCGCCCGTCTCGATCTTGGGCGTGTTCACCAGCCCGCCGCCGCAGGCGACGAGGAAGAGCGACAGGGCCCCGAGGCGAGCGGGAACGAACGAAGGGGCGACGAAGCAGGAATGAACAAGAGCTCCTCCAGGCCGGGCCCCGGGCGGGCCCTCACGGCGCCATCTTACAACAAAGAGTGAGGTGCTGCTCCACAACTTTCTGACAGCCCCGCCGCGGCCTCTCAGGCCTTGCGCGTGAAGGTGGGCGGCGGAAGCTCCATGCGAAAGCGCATCGCCGCTGGGCCAAAGAGCAGCGGGCTCGGCGCCGCGGGCTCCTCGGCGATCGGATCCTGGCGGCGCGGCAGGCGGCGGTCCAGGTACACGCCGCCGCGGTGGACGCTGACAAGGACCATCAGCACACGCTGATCGGCGCCATCGGTCTCCCAGATTCGCACCCGACCGGCCCAGCCGAAGGCGGGGCCCGGCTCCCAATCCTCCGCGGGGGGCTCCGGGGGCGGATCGGCGGCAGCCTCGGCGCGCAGGTGGAGCAGCCGGTCGATCAGCCCCTCCTCTCCTTCCATGTCGATCTCGTAGAACAGATCGGCATAGTCGATGTCTTCGTCGCTGCCGGGGTAGCGCAGGTCGAAGCGGTCATCCATCTCGGCGATGGTCATCAGATCCTGCCCAGCCCCCTCCAGAAAGGAGGACGTGAGCGCCAGCTCCACCCCCACGGGCAGCTCCTGGCCGGTACCGAGGGCGATCCAGACGCCCGCGGCGAAGGCCAGCTCCTCCGGCTCCTCCTCTTCGAGCGGCGCTTCGGGCTCGGTGGCCTCGATCTCTTCGACCGGATCGGGCGCTTCGCCCTCCTCCTTGGATTCCTCCGCTTCGTCTTCGGCCGGCTCGATGTCGGGATCGGGGGCCGGCGGCGGAGGCGGAGGTGCCGGAGCCGGTGCGGGCTCGGGTTCGCGCTCGACGCTCCGCGGCTCCACCTGCCCCACCAGGGCCAGCTCGGCCCGCGCAAAGGGGCCAAGATCGTCGATGTGGGCCATCGGCAGCGCGCGACCGGTGAGCCGCTCCACCAGCAGGCGCAGGATCTCGATGCGGAGTTGGGTCAGCTCTCGTGGATCGGCCGCCCGCCGAGAGGCCGCGCGCATCGCCCGGGCGGCGACCGAGAGCTGAACCCGATCTTCGCGGTCTGGCGCCAGCCAGAAGGTCATCGGCCGCTCTTGGCGCTGGTAGGCCTCCACCGCCGACGAGGGGGTCGCCGAGGTGGGGATCTCGATCAAGGCACCCGGACGGGGACGGGGCTCAAAGCGCATGGCTGGCCCTACCCTTTTCACGCCCGGCGCGGGCAGCGGCCACGATCAGGACGCCGGCTTTCGCGGCGCCATGCGGTGGGCCACAAATTGCGCCAGCGTGCCGTGCTGCAGATACGGGTTGCTGCGCAGCTCGTCGCGGAGGCGGCTCGAGGGCGTGGAGCCGTAGTCATGGCCGGGGAAGACCCGTGTCTCGGGCGGCAGACCCCGGCAAAGGCGCTGGAGCGTGTCGAACATCACCACCGGGTCGCCGCCGACGAGATCGCAGCGGCCGCAGCCGCCGACAAAGAGGGTGTCGCC
>JBEIQK010001017.1:0-2013 GCA_040376505.1 Alphaproteobacteria bacterium
ACTGCGGCCCCGCGGCCCTCGCCGCCCTGGCCCAGGGCTTTGGCCTGCCGGTCTCCTACGGCCGCCTGCGCGAGGTGTGCCAGACTCAGGTCGACGGCACCTCCCTCGAGCGCCTCGGCGGGGTGGCCCGCCAGTTGGGCCTCGACGCCCGGCAGATCCTCCTGCCGCCCGAGGCGGTGCTGCGGCCCGAGGGTGAGGCCCTCCCCAGCCTCCTGATGCTCCGAATGGCCGATGGGCGCTTGCACTTCGTCGTGGGCTGGTCGCTGTTGGGCGACGCGGTCGACCTGATGGACCCGGCCGAGGGCCGCCGGACGATCTCGACGCGCCAGCTCGAAGGGCAGCTCCACGAGGCGGCCTTTGAGATGAACCCCGAGGCCTGGCGCGGCTGGGCGGTGGGCCCGATCGGCCTGGGCCTCGTCAGCGCCTGGATGGACGCCCTGGGCCTCGACGAGGCGACGCAGGAGGCGCTGGCCGAGCGGGCCTTCCCGGCGGGGTGGCGGGCGACGGCGGCCCTGCACACCGCACTTCGGCTGAGCCTGCGGATGCTCGGCGAAGGCCTGCGGCCGGGCGCCGAAGCCCAGATCACGGTTGTTGCCCTCTTCGAGCGCGCGCTGATCGAGATCTCCGCGCCCGAGGGGCCCCGACACCTCGCACCGGAGGCCTGGCCGGCCTGGCCCCATGGCGTCGGCGCCCTGGTGCGCGGCGTGCCGGTGCTGGTGGTGCGCGGCCTGCTCGCCGACCGCCCCGCCCTCGACCCCGAGCTCGCCCGGGTGCTGGTCCCCGCGGCGCGCGCGCCGATCACGCTGGTGGTCGAGGCCCTGGAGGCGGCGGAGCCCCGATGGCGCCGCTGGTTGGCCGTCGCCCTGCTGGCCCTGCCGATCGGCGGGCTGCTGGAGCTGCTGCTCCTGCGCGGGCTGGTCGACATCATGACCCTCTCCGCCGCGCCAGCGGGCCGCCTTGGGCTCGGCCTCGCCGCGCTGGCGCTGCTCTTCGGCTTGCTTGGGCTGCGATGGGGCACCGCCGGCCTCGCCCAGCGCCTCGGGCGGCAGATCGAGCTGCGCCTGCGCCTCGCCCTGCTGCATCGCCTGCCGCGCCTGCCCGATCGCTACCTGCGATCGCGGCCGGCCAGCGATCTGGCCGAGCGGGCCCACAGCCTGCACCTTTTGCGCGAGCTGCCCGAGACCGGCCTGCAGATCGGGCGCGGTCTCGTCGATCTGGCCCTGACGGTGGGTGTTCTCGCCTGGATGGTGCCCTGGACCCTGCCGCTCTCGTTGGGGCTGGTCGGCGGCCTCGCCCTGGCCACCCGGCTCACCACCCGCCACATCGGCGACGAGGCCCAGCGGGTCGGCGCGGCCCACGGATCGCTCGCCCGCATCGGGCTCGACGCGCTGCTGGGCAGCACGGCCCTGCGCGCCCATGGCTCCACCCAGGCCATCGAGGCGGCCCAGGAGGAGGTGCTGGTGGAGCTCGGCCGCGCCACGCGGGATCTGCGCGATCGCGGCATCGGCCTCGCCGCCTCCACCGGGGCCGCAACCAGCCTGGGGGTCGGGGCCCTGCTGTACGTGGGCGCGACCCAGGGGGCGGGAAACCTGCTCTTTGTTCTGTTTGCGTTGCGCCTGCCCGGGACGGTGAGCGGCCTCGCCAGTCACTTCCTCTCGCTGCCCGGCCTCGCCACCCAACTTGGCCGGCTGCTGGAGCCGCTGGAGACCCCCGAGCAGGAGGGCGCCGACGCCACCGGCGCGCTGGAGCCCGGTCCGGCCGCGATCTCCCTGCGGGGGGTGCGGGTGGAGGCGGCCGGCCACCGCCTGCTCGAGGTCGAGGCCTTGGACATCGCGGCGGGAGAGGCGATCGCCATCGTGGGGGCGAGCGGCGCTGGCAAGAGCACGCTGCTGGGCTTGCTTCAGGGCTGGCACCGCCCGAGCGAGGGTCTGGTGACCGTCAACGGAGCCCCCTTGACCCCCGCGCGGGTGACGGCCCTGCGCGCCCGCACCGCCTGGGTGGACCCCGCCGTCG
>JBEIQK010000491.1:0-4998 GCA_040376505.1 Alphaproteobacteria bacterium
CCTTGAGGAGTCCGGCCGTGACTTCGTCGACCAGCGCGGCCTCGACGCGCAGCTCGCGATCGAGGGGCGTGTGGCTCAGGGCCACGACATAGGCGCTGCGGGCGCTGGCCCAACTCTGGGCCTCGAAGTGGGCGCGGGCGCGGGCGCTGCTGATCTTCGCGTCGGTGGGCAGGGCGCGGGCGGCCTTGTCGAGGGTGGCGACGGCCTCTTTGGGGGCCAGGGCGGCCACGCCGAGCCAGCCCGTGGGCTCCTGGGGGGCGGCCAGGATCGCCTGCCGGGCGGTGGCCAGGGCGCCCTGGGGGTCGTCGAGCTGGAGCTGGGTGAGGTAGAGGCCGGCCCAGGCCTCGCCGAGGGAGGGGTCCAAGGTGAGCGCCTGCTGGTAGCACTCGGCGGCCGAGGAGGAGGCGCCCTGGGCCCGCTTGACGGCGCCCTTGCCCATCCAGGCCCGGGCGTGGCGGGGATTGGCGCTGAGCACCCGCTCGTAGGCGCCGAGGGAGTCGGCGGCGGTGCGGGCGGCCCGGCCGGAGAGGTAGAGGGCGTCGAGATCGCCGCTCTGGGCGCGATCGCGGTAGACCTGCGAGACGAGGTCGATCTGGCCGGCCATCGAGAAGATGTCGATGCGCAGCTCGTGCAGCTCGATGTCGGCCGGGTGGGCCGCCAGCGCCTTGGTCACCGCCGACAGGGCCCCGGGCAGGTCGCCGCTTTGCAGCTTCGCCTCGATCGCCTCGACCTCGCCGGCGTAGGCGGGCAGGGCGCAAAGCAGGACGAGGGCGGCGATCCGCATCCACGGCGGCATGGGGGCTCCAGGGGGACAAGGGGCGGGGCGCGCGTGATAATGGATTCGGTCCATCTTCGCGACGCGCCCTCGAATTGGGGTCCTCATGTCCAGCCTGCGCACTCTGCCCCTCCTGCTCTGTGGCCTCCTCCTCGGGGCCTCCCCCGCGCGGGCTGCGCGCAACGCGGCGGAGATCGCGGTGGTGGGCCTTCACCTCGCCAGCACCCCCGAAGAGGCGGCCGAAGCGGCCAGCCGGGTGACGGCGGCCCTCAAGGAGACCGGGCGCTTCGCGGCGGTGGGCCCGGTGACGGTGGACCGTCGGGTCGGCACCCGTGGCGAGCTGGTGATCGACGGGGCCTTCCTGGGCGCCGGTCGCAAGCACCTCGCCGAGGGGCGGGTGCTCTACGAGCGGGCCGACTTCGAGGGCGCGGTGGAGCTGCTGACCTTGGCGGTGGGGGAGCTGGAGTCCGGCCTCGCCTCGGCCACCACCAACAAGGATCTCGTCGACGCCCTGCTGCTGCTGGCCCTCTGCCAGCTCTCGGCGGGCGACGAGGGCGCGGTGGCGGTGACCCTGCGCCGGGTGGTGGTGGTCGATCCCACCCGCGAGCTCGACGCGGTCAACTACCCGCCCGGCCTCGTCGACCTGCACAAGAAGACGCGCACCAAGGTGCTAAGCGAACAGAAGTCCCGCATCACCCTGTCGGGTGCTGGCGAGCTGCGCCGCTTTGTCGATGGGGCCGAGATCCTCGGGGCCGACGTCTCGGTGCCGGCGGGCCAGCACACCGTGGTGGCCACCGACGAGGCCGGGCACCGCGAGTTCGCCCGCATGATCCTCGAGCCGGGCCAGCGGATCACCGTGAACTTTCCGATGACCGAGCGCCTGCTGGGCGAAGCGGCCGGCGATCCCGACGCCCGCAGCGAGCAGACCCGCTGGCTCTACAGCTCGCTGGCGCCCTACACGGGCAGCACGCTGGTGCTCTTGGGGGGCACGGTGGGCAAGCACAACGTCGGCGCCCAGCTCTACGAGCCGCGCACCGGCAACTTCTCGAAGGAGGTGGTGGTGGAGGCCGGCACTGACCCCGTGGGGGCGCTGATTGACCTGCTGCCCACGCTGTCGGCCTATGTGGGTGACAACGGCGGCATCCGCTCGGATCGGGTCGCTACCCGGCCGCTCGCCCTCGACATCTCGCGCAACATCGTGCTCACCGACATCCTCCTCGCCAACAACGAAGAGACCGCCCCGGCCGAAGAGGGCTTCCGGCCCAAGCCCTGGATGCTCTGGACGGCGCTGGGCGTGGCGGTGACCGGCGGCGCCACCGGCATCGCCGTGGCCCTCTCGACCGATGAGGGCAACGGCAACGGCGGCACCCCGCCAGACGAAGAGGCCACCGGCGGCACGGTCTACGTCAGCCTGCCCAATTGAAGGCCCTGCGCGGCCGGCCCGGGGGGTGTAGACTGGACAGGCTCTGACCGGGAACCTGCTGATGCCCTCTCTTCGCTTCTTTCGTGGCGCCGATCTCCTGCTCGAACACCGCCTGCGGTCGGGGCGGACAGTGGTGGGACGGGCCGACACCTGCGACGTGGCGCTGCCGGGCGACGAGGTCAGCCGCGAGCACGCTGTCATCACGCACCGCGGCGAGCGCACCGAGCTGCAAGACAAGAGTCGGCACGGCACCTGGGTGAACGGCGAGCGCGTCTCCGACACGGCCAACCTCGACGATGGCGCCGTGATCACGATCGGCGCCTACCGGGTGGAGGTGGCGCTCTCGCGGGCCGAGTCGGCGCCCACCGCCCCCAAAGAGCCCGACCTGGGCCACGAGCTGCTGGTCTGCAGCGAAGATGGCTCGCTGCAGGTGGAGCGGGCCGTGCTGGTGGTGGTCTCGGGCGATCGCGAAGGGCGGCGGATCACGCTCAAGAATCCGCGGGTGAGCCTGGGCGGGCCGGGCAGCCATGTGGAGCTCTTCGGATCGAGCGTGGTGCCCCAGCACGCCTGGCTGCGGGTCGCCCGCGGGCGGGTGATGGTCGAGCCGGCGCGGGGGGCCGTCTTCCTCGATGGCGAGCGCGTGCGCGAGATCACGCCGGTCAACCTCGATGAAGAGCTGCGCATCGGCGATGTCGTCGTGCGGATCGAGCGGCGGATCGAAGATCAGGTGCCCTTCGCCAACCGCTTCGGCGACATGGTGGGCGAGAGCAAGTCGATGAAGACCCTCTTCGGCACCCTGCGCCGGATGGCGGGCCACCACTTCACGGTGCTGATCATTGGCGAGAGCGGCACGGGCAAGGAGCTGGTCGCCCGCGGCATTCACGAGCACAGCGCCCGGGCCGAGAAGCCCTTCGTGGCGATGAATTGCGGGGCCATCTCCGAGCAGCTCTTTGAGAGCGAGCTCTTTGGCCACGAGAAGGGCGCCTTTACCGGCGCCGATCGCCGCAAGGAGGGCGCCTTCCACCAGGCCGACGGCGGCACGCTCTTTTTGGACGAGATCGGCGAGCTCCCCGAGGCGGCGCAGAGCAAGCTGCTGCGCACCCTGGAGACCGGCGAGGTGCGGCGGGTGGGCTCCACCGACGTGAGCTTCCCCGACGTGCGGGTGGTGGCGGCCACCAACCGCGATCTCCTGCGGGCGGTCGCCCGGGGCACCTTTCGCCAGGACCTCTACTTCCGCCTCGCGGTGCTCAGCGTCACCGTGCCGCCGCTGCGCGATCGGACCGGCGACATCGAGCTCTTGAGCAAGACTCTCCTCCGCCACCTCGACGCCAGCGCCGTCATCACCGCCGACGCCCTCGAAGTGCTGCGCGATCACGACTGGCCGGGCAATGTGCGCGAGCTGCGCAATGTGCTCACCCGGGCCTATGTGCTGCACGGGCCGCGGATCAGCGCCCAGACCTTGAGCTTTCACGCCTCGGGCGCGCCGATGGCGCCGCGGGGGGCGCCGGTGGCAGCGGGGGCGACGATCCCGCCGCCGATGGTGGCCGAGCCGGGCATGGCGCCGGGCCAGGGCGAAGAGGTCGAGCGGGCCTTCATCGCCTCGGTGCTGCGCAAGCATGGCGACAACCGCTCCAGCGCCGCGCGGGAGCTCGGCCTCGCCCGCAGCAGCCTCATCTACAAGATGCGCAAGCTGGGGATGACCTAGTGGCGGGCTTCGACTTCGATCGCACCCACCCTGGCCCGGTCGATGAGATCCGCGTGCCGCGGGGCGCCGATGGCGGCGAGTTGGGCATCTTGGAGCGGTGGGGCGGCACCACCGGGGAGACCACCGGGGAGACCACCGGCCTCGTCACCGATGACCCCGGGCGACTCGCCGAGAAGGGCGACCGGCGCATCGCGGCCTTGGCGCGGATCGCCTCGCGCCTGCCGGCTGCGGGCGCGGACGGCCCCAACCTGGGGCCCTCGGCGGCGGTGCGCTCGCTGTGGATGAGCGAGGCCCTCGATCCGCTCCCGGCACCCTATCCCTTGCGGCCGCCCTCGCTGGGCCTGCGGGTGGACGAAGAAGAGGTCACGGCCCACACCCCGGCCGAGCTGCCCCCGGCCGAGGCTCTCGCCCCCGCTGACGACGAGGGTGGATCCAGCGGTCTGCTCGTCGGCGTGCTGGTTATCGCCGTCCCCGTGCTGGTGGGCCTCGGTCTCGCCCTCGCTTCGCGCTAGGGGGCCCGTCGAGGGGCTCCATCTCGGGCTCCTCGTACTGGGCCACCGGGGCGGGCTCGGTGCTGTCGGGGTAGCGGGCGTGGACCTCGGCCCGGTAGGCCTCGAAGCGGCCCTCCAGGATGGCGGTGCGCATCTTGCCCATGAAGCTGGAGAACCACGAGAGGTTGTGGATCGTCGCCAGGCTCGGCCCGAGGATCTCGCCCACCCGAAAGAGGTGGTGCACATAGGCCCGGGTGAAGTTCGTGCAGGTGTAGCAGCTGCAGGAGGTGTCGATCGGGTACATGTCGTTGCGGTAGCGCCGGTCGGAGATCCGCACGCGGCCTGCGTCGGTGTAGACCGCGCCGGAGCGGGCGTGGCGGGTGGCGATCACGCAGTCGAACATGTCCACGCCGCGGGCCACGCCCTCGACGAGGTCGATCGGCCGGCCCACGCCCATCAGGTAGCGGGGGCGATCGGCCGGCAGGTGGGGGATCGTCCACTCCAGGACATCGCACATGATCTTGTGGCCTTCGCCCACCGACAGCCCGCCGATCGCGTAGCCGTCGAAGCCGATCTGGGTGATCTGGGCGGCGGAGCGGGCGCG
>JBEIQK010000839.1:0-2765 GCA_040376505.1 Alphaproteobacteria bacterium
AAAAGGGGGCGTCGCAGCATCAGACCTCCAGAGGCCCCAACCATGCCACGGCCAGGACCCATTGGCACCCCCAAATGCTCTTCAGCCGCGATCCTGTGCTTCTGAGGGTCGCCGTAAACAGCGGCGATACACAGTCAATTCATCCCGCTTACAGACCCGCTCCCGTCGGGAGAGCGCCTCGCCCAGCGGCGGGGGCGGGCCCGGCTCCCAGGGAAAGATCGCGTCGAAAGCATCGGCCAGATCGGGCACATCGGTGGCGAACCACAGGGCTCCATCGGGCCGCAGGGCGGACTCCACCGCCCCTGCGAAGGCCGGGCTCAGCAGCACGCGCTTGGGGCCGGTCGGCGGCGTGGGAAAGAGCAGGTAGATCCAGTCCACCGAGGCCGGCGGCAACAGAGCACTGAGCAGCGTTCGACCGTCCATGCGCAGGAGGAGACAATTCTCGGGTGCGTGGGCGGCGGCGGCCTCGACGCGGGCCTGGCGCAGCTCCACGCCGAGCCAGCGGGCCTCGGGGAAGCGGCGGGCCCGATCGAGGATGCACATGCCGTGATCAAAGCCGATCTCCAGCCCGAGCGATCCCGGGCGGGCGACGAATTCGAGCAGGCGTGCTCTCTCGGCCTGGTGCTCGGGCTGATCAAAGAGGCGGGTTCCGTAGAGGGCCGACAGCCCGCTCATCGGGCCATCGGCAGATCGGCCGGGAGCTGGCTGTGCATGAAGGCAGCGAGGACCTTGGAGCCCTCGGCATTGGGGTGCACCATATCGAGGAAGAGGTCGTCACCGCGGCGGGTAGCCTGGAACCAGCGCTGGGCGTCGATCAGGGGCAGGCTCTCGCGGGCGGCGAAGCTGCGCAGCTCGTCTTTGTAGCGCGGCAGCGGCTCCTGCTCGGGGGGCGCCTTCAAGGCGGCGTCGCCCTCGCTGGGCAACACCAGCACCGCGGCGTGGGCGCCAGCGGCGCGGATGTCGGCCAGCATCTCGGCGAGGTTGGCCTGGTACTGCTCAAAGGGCACGCGGATGACGTCGCCGGCGGGGCCGCCGACCTGGCCGATCTTGACGGGGGCCTGGTTTTTGGTGAGCGTGGCCATCATGATCTGGTGGCCGATCGCCCGGTAGAGGGCCGAGTGGGCAAAGAAGCGGCGCAGGCCGGGGAAGCGCGGCAGGGCGAGGCGCTCGACGTCGGTGGCGGTGTCGCGGGCGGTGTCGCTGTTCTGATTGGCCAGGATGACCAGATCGGGCTTGAAGTCGAGACAGTGCGCCTTGAGCTTGGCCTTGCTCTGGTAGGTGGAGTGACCGGGCGCGGCGCAGGCGGCGATCTGCACCGTGACGCCGGGGTTGGCCTCCTCGCGTCGGGCGGCGAACTGGGCGAGGTAGGTGTCTTCCCACAGGAGCTGCACCCCAAAGAGGGTGGAGTCCCCCACCACGATGACGCGGCGCACCTGCTCGCGGGGGAGCTCGGGGTAGTCGGGGCCGCGCATATGCCAGCGGTTGGTGGTGTAGGGCACGTCGGTGATGGTGCCCCCCTCCACGTTGAGGTCCCAGCCGGGGACCACGTCGCTGGTCATCATGGCGCCGCCCATCAGCGAGGCCTGGGTGCGCGGCGGCACCAGGTTGAGCTGCTCGCTCGGCAGCCCACGGGCCAGAATTTCCAGCGGGACCGCCACCAGCAGCAGGAGGGCGAGCGAGAACAAAACCTTGCGTTGGGTGGACAGACGGCCTGCCATCCAGGACCTCAGATCGAAGAGAGAGTGCTCAGCGCCGCCGGGGGCCACGCGAAGGTGGGCCGGGCCGGCGACGGGGAGGAGCCGCAGGAGCGGGCGCGGGGGTGGGCGCCGCCTCCACCCGCGGGGCCTGCCCCAGGTAGAGGATGTGCCGAGAGCCCTTCTCGACGTGGCCACGCGCGCGAACGCGATGGTATCGAGCGCCCATGCCGGCTGCACGCAGTTGGTGCAGGAATTCCGGCGCCTCAAAGGCCGACCAGACGCAGACCACGCCGCCCGGTCGCAGGGTCCGACGCACCTGTTGCAGGCCGGCGGGGCTGTAGAGCGCGCCATTGCTGGCGGTGGTGAAGGCCTCGGGCCCGTTGTCGATGTCGAAGAGCATCACGTCAAAGGAGGCCGGCGGGGCCTGGCGAAGGAGCTGCTGGACGTCTCCTTCGAAGAGGCGAACGCGCGGATCGGCGAGGGGGTGCCCGGCGAGGGGCCCCAGCGGCCCGCGGTTCCAGGCGACCACGGCCGGGATCAGCTCTGCGATGGTGACGACGGCATCGGGGCCCAGGGCGTCGAGGGTGGCGCGCAGGGTGTAGCCCATGCCCAGACCGCCCACGAGGGCCTGGATGCCGGGCAGACCCTTGAGCCCGCCGCACACCACCTCGGCCATCACCTCTTCAGAGCCATGCACATGGCTGGCCATGAGCGGCTGGTTGTTCACCGAGACGAAGAGGTTCGCGCCCTTGCGGGCGAGGGAGATGCGGGCCCCGTCGGGGGTCAAGGCGGCGTCGATCAGCTCGTAGGACATCGGGCCCCGTATCAACCTCGGCGAAGAACGTCCCGCCGAGCCTGTTGCCAGCGTCGCCACACGCTCCGGTGGGTCGAGGCCAACCTGGGGGCTCAGTCGCCCCAGGGGCCGCCGTGGCGCCCGATGTCGTTCACCGAGCCGTCGACGTCGTCATAGCCGGCGGCGGGGTCGCCGGCGTCGATGAGGGGGCTGTCGGAGCGCAGGGCGAGGTCTTCGGGGAAGCTCACAAAGCGCGGATCGGCGCTCACCGCCGG
>JBEIQK010000065.1:0-14774 GCA_040376505.1 Alphaproteobacteria bacterium
CGAGGCAGCGCCACAAACATCCTACCCGCTCAACTTGGACGCGAGGCACTGTATCGCCCGCCCCGGGCGCCTCACGAATGGGCCGGCGCGCGGCCGCTACGTCAAGAAGGCCGAGATCTCCCCCGTCCCCGGCTCCATCGCCCGGGCAGACGTGGCTGATTTCCTGGTCACTGCTTCCGACACAGATGCCTGGGTGGGCAAGGCCGTCCAACTCGGCGGATGAGCGCCGCGCTCGGCGAAGGGCCGCGGGCATGGCAGGCGGCCCCGCGGGGGTAGATCCCACGTCCCCGATGCCCGCCTCCCGATACGAACAGAAGGGCCACCGCTCGGAGAGGGGGCCCCGCCCGACTCCAGACCTGCGCGTCGAAGCCGAAACAGTCCCATCGAACCCTGCTCCAGCGGGGCTCCACAACGTCCACCCCGCACGTGTCCCTACTTGATGAAGGCCACGTCCCCGACGCCCTCTTCGTCAGGACCAGGACGCTCGCCCATCCCGCGCCGCGCCTCTCCCGCCCCATCCTCTACCGACCCCCCGCGCGGAACCGCCGGCAAAACAAACGAGCCCGCCTCCGCCCGACGCGCCGCCGAGGGAATGGCGACATAGCGCCCCGCCTTCACCAGCTCCGCCACCGCGGCCCTGTCGATCGCGTCCCCCGCCATGCTGGCGAGGCGTCGGCGATAGGCCAGCGACAGGGCGTCCGCCCGCGTGGACAGATCCCCCGCCACCGACAGCGGCACCGGTGAGGCCCCCTGCGCCTCGACGGTGGCGCGGTCTTCGTCGAGGATCTGGAGCGACAAGCGGCGCGCGATCGGGTCCGCCAGGGGATTCAGCAAGAAGGTGCGCAGTTGCAGCCAGAAGGTGAGGGTCGTGCCCTCGTCCACCGGCAGGTTCGCCAATAGCAGAACCATCCGCCACCCATTCGGAAAGGAGGCGTCGAGCCAGTTCACAGCGGGCGCCCACACCCCAAGCCGGATGCGCTTCGAGCCCGGCGAGACAAAGAGGCGGGTCAGCCCTTTTGGTTCGGGCGTGGCCAGAGAGACCTCAATGGACGACGCCCAGTCGTCTTCGTCCACCTCGTGGGCGGGCATCTCGGGCTGCTCGGGGTTTCCGAACGACGTTGCGTGTAGAAAGGGCGTGTGTGCGATGTCCACCGCGTTCTCGACCACCCGCGTGTAGTGCGCCCGCCAGGTGTACTGCCCCCGCACGGCGCGCCAGCCCTCCTCTCCGTAGCCCGGCAGCGGCGGGAGGGGCGGGCGCGGGTCGCGGTCTCCGAGGAAGACCCAGACCCAGCCGTAGCGCTCCTCCACCGCGTAGCTGTCGACCCGGGCCCGCGGAGGGATGCGGCTGCCGCGCGGGGCCGAGGGGATGTCGCCGCAGGTGCCGTCGGCGCCGAAGGCCCAGTGGTGGTAGGGGCAGCGGAGCTGGTCACCGTCCACGCAGCCGCCCGACAGCCGGGCCATCCGGTGGGGGCACCGATCGGCGAGGGCGACGAGCTGCTGATCCGAGCGGCGGCGGAACAGCACGAGCTCCTGGCCGAGCGCCCGCACCGCGACGGGATCAGGTCCGAAGGAGGCGGCCTCGCCGACGACATACCACTGGTTCGTAAGCAGCAAGGAAGCTCCTCTCGGCGCCGCGCTAACCCGGCGGCGATCGGCGCAAACCGACGCGGGAGGCGTGGGCCCGCGATCCCCTCCCGCAGGAAAGGTCGGCTGGTTAGCGAGGAGGCCCCTTTCGGAGCCTCCATGCCGGTAATTTACGACGCCCTGTCCTCCTGGTACCCCCTGCTTGATCCCCTGGCCGACCACGAAGAGGAGGCGGCCGACATCGCCGAAGCCCTGCTGGCCGCCGGCGTTCCCGAAGGCGGCGCGCTGCTGGAGCTCGGATGTGGGGCCGGCAACAACGCCCACTTCCTCTCCCGCCGCTTCCGCTGCACCTTGACCGATCTCTCACCCCAAATGCTCGAACGCAGCCGCGCCCAGAATCCCGGGTGCACCCATGTGCTGGGCGACATGCGCACCCTGCGACTGGAGGGCCGCTTCGACGCGGTGGTGGTGCACGACGCGCTCTGCTACCTCCTCACCGAGGCGGACCTCCTGGCGATGATGACCACCGCCTTTGTCCACCTCAAGCCCGGCGGCGTCGCCCAGTTCGCCCCCGATTGTGTTCGGGAGAGCTTCTGTGAGTGGACGGAGGAACACGATGAGGACGACGGCGCGCGCACCATGCGCACCCTGGCCTGGGCCTGGGACCCCGATCCAGCCGACACCCGCTACGCCGTCGAGTACGCCTACCTGATGCGCGAAGACGGGGTCGTCCGCGTGGTGCACGATCACCACGAAGAGGGCCTCTTCCCCACCGAGACCTGGGAGCGCCTCCTGCGCGAAGCCGGCTTCGAGAATCGTCGGCTCCCCCGCGAGGCCGAGGGCATCGAAGGCACCGGCTACTGCGCCTTCGGCTTCCTGGGCATCAAGCCCGGCGAGGGCGCCCACCTGAACAGCGCTGTCGACGACCACTGACCTTCCGTCGATGACGAACAGAAGGTGCCCGCAGCGGGCTCCGTCGAGGCCGGGGGGCTGGCCCAGGCCTGAGAGATCGGTTCAACCGCGGGCCGGGTGGCCGAAGAGGACGACGGCGCCAGAGATGCAGCGTCGCAAACACAACGCCGCCCCTCCCCGCCAAAATGTTCAGATAGATCCCCACAGACTCAGGGGAGCCCCCACGGGGGCTTGTAAGGGAATTACATCCGGCGGCGACGGAAAACCGAGGTTAGCCCGATCGCCGCACGGAGAGCTCGCATGAAGGTCCCAGGTCCGCTCAAGGCCCAACTCGAACGCCGACTCAAGGCCCTCGCCAACCCCAAAGGGTACGTCGTTCACTACCTCATCGTGCAGCCCACCAAGACCGCCGAGGAGCGGGTGGTGCTCGGCGGGGTCGCCAAGAGCACCACGATCGCCGCCCTGAAGGTGGCCTACCCCCAGGACGCGGAGCTGAAGGGCAACCCCTCGGGATGGACCACGGCCCGCGGGGTCCTCGAGGGTGAAGACGGCCAACACCGGATTCACCCCTCCACCGTCGGCAACAACCTGCTCGGCGCCAACCTCCGCGACGTGCTCAAGGCCGCCCGCAAGACGCTCGCCACCATGGCGGGGGTTGGCAATTTCGACCGCGTCCTCGCCGCCCGCCTGATGCCCGCCGTTGATCCGGCCACCTTCGTCGGCGAGATCGACGAGAGCGAGATGGGGCCCGACCTGCCCGAGATTACCGAGCCCACCGACGCCGCCGGCCGCTTCGCCGCCCGCGCCAAAGAGGTGGGCCCGCTGGTCGACCAGCTCGTCCTGGCCGCCATCCCCACCGCGGGCGCGATCACCAAGGCCTGGGCGCAGATCCAGGGGCTCGTCGACGCCGGGGAGCACGAGCGCGCCCTCGCCATGCTCGATCGCCTCGGTCCGATCCTCGAGAGCGGCCGGGAGACCCTCGAAGCCGCGGAACCCCAGCTCGAGCTGGCCCCGGCCCCCTCCGAGGAGGCGCTCTTCCTGGCGCGCATGGCCGAGTTGGGCCCCATCGTGCAGCGCCACCTCCTCGCCCTCGGAGATGTGCCGCTCGCCGTCGCCCTGCGCAGCCGGCTCGGCCTCGCCCTCGCGGCGCGAAAGTCCGAGAACTACCTTCAGGCGGGCGACCACCTCGACGCAATCGAGGAGCTGCTCGTCGACGATCCCGCGCCCCCCGTCGACGAGGCGCCGCCGACCGAGGTGAAGGCACCGCGCAGCAAGACCGCCTCCCGCGTCACCTTCATCCAGGCCCGCCTCACCTACCTCGACGCCCGGTCCACCATGGGCGCCCACCTGGAGAGCCTGATCGAGGCGATGGAGGCGGCCGCCGCCGACGAAGACCCCGACGGCCCTTTTGGCCCCGAGGCCATCGACAGCATGGCCAACCACCTGCGGAGCGCGCTGGGCGGCCTCGACGAGCGCCTCGTGTGGGCCCTCGACGACGCCATGATGGCCCCCAGCCCGGAGCTGCGGGCCCGCCACGAGGCCAAGGCGGCCGCGCTGGTGGGCGAGTATCTGCGCTTCCTCGAAGGGGAGCCGCTCTTCGAGGATCTCGATGAGGAGACCGGCTTTGGCCGCTTCCCCATCGTAGAGACCGCCCGAAAGAGCCTCGAACAGATCGCCACCCTCCTCTGAGCCGCCCGCCGAAACGGAGTCACCGATGCCCTTGACCGAAGAACAGCGCGCGTGGATTGGAAAGCACACCACGATCCGGAGATCAGGCGTCAAACAAAAGTCGGGCTTTGGACGGTTTGAGAAGCTCGAAAAATTCGCCAAGGACGCTGACGCCAACCTCAAAGCCGTGGAGGACTTGGAGCGCCGGTTGGAGAAGACAGAGCGGCTGTTGGTCAAGCTGAAGGCCTTGCTGCAAACCAACGAGGTGCCATCCGATCTGGCCCTGGAGCTCGCGTCTGTCAACGAGTCCGCCAATGCCGGCGAATTCATCATCGCTCTGGAGAAGATCACCGAGCTCAAGACAAAGGTGCACACCCGAATCGACGTGCAGGCCAAGATCGTCAGCAAGCAAGAGGACAAGGCCAAAGCCCTCGTCAGCGCCGTCGCCGCGGCCCGCAAGGCCCTCGCTGAGGTGGAGTCGCTGCGGGGTGTCGGCGACGAATCGAAGCACGCCGAAGCAAAGGCGCTCGTAGACAAAGCGACGCAGGTGCTCAATCGCGTCCGGCGCGAAGACGATGTGACCAAGGAGGAGCAGGCCGAGCAGGTCAAATCGCTGAAGAACGTGCCCATCCTGTGCGGCGAGCTGCGCGTCCTCTCTGTGCGGGCGCGGGACCTCGCCCACGAGGAGGTGAAGGCGGCCAAGGCGTGGGGCGCCTTCTTGCGCCGCTTCGAGCCCGCGCTGCTCGATCTGTATCAACTGCCCAAGGTCGACGAAGACCCCTTGCTGAAGAGCGCCGTCCAGGCGGTGGCCAACCTGCGCACCGCCGCCCAGACGCACATTGACAATGGAAAGGGCGCCGGTGGCTATGTCGCAGCCCTCCGAGAGGTCGCGCTCTGGGAGATCATGGTAGACGACGTGCGCCAGCAGTGCCTCCAGGCGAGCACCGAGGGGGTAAAAGAGGAGCTCAAGTCTTCCATCCTGGAGGTACAAACTTCGATCCAGCACCTGCGCCCCAATGCCCCGGCGCTCGTGGCGGCCTCCTTTGCAGAGGCCCTGCAGGTGATCAGCGAAGACAAAAAGCGGTCCGACCCCTTAATGCGCCTGCGCCTGCTCAAGGGCGAGGTGGACGAAGAGGCGAACCGTCTATTGGGCGAACGGAAGGTGGCTGAGGAGGTGTCAAGCCAGTGGGCGGAGCTCCTCAATACGGCGGTGCTGCCGCCCAAGGCGGCGCTGCGGATCCGGGCGATCTGGAATGAGGCCCAGGATCTGTATGACGAGCGCTACTGGGAAGACGCCGCCAGCCTCTGGACCCGCGGCATCGAAGAGACCCAACGCTTCATCCTTACAGAGGAGACACACCGGGAGCGCTGGACCCAGGCCGAGAAGGTGTTGGAGCAGGCGGTTGCCTTGTGCCTGGAGATGAAGATGTGGCAACCGGTCAATTCGGCGGCCCAGGCGCTGTTGGACCAGGCTCGGCAGGTGCAAGCCCTCTACCAACGCGATGAACAGATGGAAACGGCCCTGTCGGAGTTCGACACCCTCAAGATCGCGGAGTCTTACCAGGAGCTCCTCAATCGGGTCACCAGCGAGTCGATGCCCCGGGGCGCGCAGGTGAGGCAGTTCACGCTCGTCTACACCGCCGGCTTCAACAAGTTGGATGAACAGCGCACGAAGATCCGTCGCGCGATGGAGCCGCTCAAGTCGCTGCTCGCCCAGCGCGGGCAGGTCCTGGGGCCCTCTTGGGACCAGAAGCTGAACGGGCCGGTGAATGAGTGGATCAACTTCTACAAACACCCCCCAACCAACGCCCTGAAGGCGCTGCCCGAGACCCTCGGCAGGCTCGAAGAAGAGCTCTCCCTGCTGGAGACGGAGGTGCAAAACGCCCTTGTGTCCAACGAGGAGGAGCCCTACAGCAGCACCTTCGCGCCGGCGAAGAACGAAGAGCAGATCGAACGCGCCCAACAGCTCATCCAGACCCTCGAGAAGGCCAAGCACCCCAGCGCCGGCAAGCTACGGGACGCGCTGCGGCTCGCCGTCGAAGGTGCCCAGAGCGAAGACGGCCCGAAGAAGCTCACGCGTGTCATCCTGGCCGCCGAACGCTTCCACCAGTTGGAGCAGGCGAAGGTCAGTCAGCGGCTGGAGGCCATCCGCCAGGACGAAACGCAAATTCGACAGGGAATTCAGGGCCGCGAGGTCCCCAACGACTTTCGGCCCTACCTCGACCTCCTCGCGGAAGAGGCCGATGACATCAGCCTCCTCGCCCAGAGCGATGATCCCGACCTGCTGGCGGCCGCCGAGCAGCGGATGATCGCCCTGCGGGCCAAGGTCGAGAAGGTCGAAGATCACAGCGCGGTGGAGAAGAAGTACTCCGAGCTGAGCGCCCTCCTCGGCGACGAAGCGCTGCGAGAGGGGCTGCCCGACACCCACGGTCGCCTGCACAAGGCGCTGCAGGAGGCCATCCACAAGGCCAACCGCTGCGACGCGGTGGCGGGATTGGCGCTGGTGAACGACCTCGATGCTGACGTGACCGAGGCGCACAAGCTGGCCAAGGCCCGCGTCGCCGAGGTCAAGGACTTGAAGGCTGCCTTGGAGCGCGCGCTCTCGCTTTTCGGGGAGATCAAGCGGTCCCAACTCGTCGGGACCGGCAGCCTGGAGCACTTCTCCAAGGTCATCGAAGCCGAGGTCGAGGAGATCAACGAGCTGCTCAAGAGCGAAGGCACCTTCTCCAAAGCCAGCGAAGCGGTCTCGGCGCTCCACAAACGGCTCAACACCTTCCCCACCGACCCCCTCGAGGTGCAGACCCACGAGCGCGAGGCCGCCGAGGTGTCCCGCACCAACAAGGATCGCGCCCGCCTCCTGCGGGCCGAGGCCAACGAGCTGCGGGACGCCGTGCTGATCCCCTTGGAGGCGGCCGCCAAAAAGGACCCCAGCATCGACAAGCGGCTGCTCAGGGGCATCCGCAAGCAATTGCACAACGCCAAGGTCTTGGCCGACACGCTGTCGCCCCTCCAGGAGAAGTCCGCGCAGCAGTTCGAGGAGGCCCAGTCGATCGTCCGCACCTCTCGCGAGGCCCTGGCCCGCCTCTCGGAGCAGGAGGGCCGCACCAAGCTCAAGATCACCGGTGACCTGCACGCCGTCCTGACATTCTGGACAAAGCAGGCGATTGACTTCGGCAAGGTCTTGCGGCAGGTGGCCCAGGGGGTCGCCCAGGAGGCCGCCACCGACACCGTGGAGTCGGTGCAGCAACACGGGGAGGAGGCCAAGGCACGCATCCTCGCGGTCGCCCGGCTCTTCCCACCCAGCGCCTTTGACAAGCCGCTCCGTCTGCTGCTCGTCCCCCCGACCAGCGACAAGCCAGACCGCAAGCGCCTCGACGCGCTAGAGACGGCGCTGCGCACCATGCGCCGCCTGCGCGGCGTGCTCCTTCGCCACCCTGTGTTGAAGAAGCTCGCCCACAAAAACAATCCCTTCGAGGGGCCCCGGGTCCTCGCGGCCACCGCGATGGTTCGCACCGCCCTCAAGCGCGTGGAGCGCGAATTCCTCATCAGCCAGTAGCCGGCACCCAAGGGAGCGATCATGGAAGAAAAGAAGGTCCTATTCCTGGAGGTCCTGGTGGGCGAGGCGCTCGGCGGCGCCGCGAGCGACTTCGTGCGCCTCGACGAGGAGCGCGAGGTCGCGCTGACCAAGGTCCTCCAGGGCCTCACGCCCGAAAAGAAGGGGGAGCTGCGCGAGCGACTGACCCACGAGGTGGTGGACTCCACCGGCACGGTGAAGGGTCAGTCGCACCACGAGATGGGGCAGGAGTACGAGATTGACAGCGAAAAGGCCAACCGCGACAAGCTGAGCATCAAACGTGAACAAAGCTCGGTCGTCACCAATGCCTATACCGAGATCATCAAGATGATGCAGGCGCTGTGCGAGGCCCAGGGCAGCGATGGCAAGCCCCTGTACCCGCCGGTCCTGAAGGATGGCAAGGAGCTGCCGCACCCCGACCTCGCCCAGGTCATCGCCGACGAGCTGTTCACCCCCCTCGTGCGCGAGGGCGTTCTGCCCGAAAACCTCGTCGAGGACACCTACAGCGAGACCCAGAAGCTGTTGAACGCGGTGTATCCGGCCTATCGAGGCACCTTGCGAGAGACCGAGGAGGAGGAGGAAGAAGAAATCACCGAGGCGATCAGCAACTACTACGGCGCCGAAGGCCCGAAGGGTCGCCTCAAGTCCTTGGGCGTACTGTTCAACCGCGAAAAAGAGCGCTTCCTGAAGGACCTCGGCGTCTCCCCCGCCTACCTGCGACGGGCCCAGATCGGGGTCGAGGTCGGCAAGCTGGGTGGGCGCTTCTCATCGGCCGTGGTGACGGGCCAGCGCTACCTGTCGGCCAACGCCCTGGAGGAGGCCGAGGAGCAGATGGGGCGGCGGAGCCGCGACAAGATCGACGCGCTCGCCCCCGGCGGCGAGCCGCTCCCAGGGACCCCTGACGAGGGGGGCATGCAACGGGAGCCGATGCAGACGGTCGAAGAGGTCAAGTGGGGCATCAAGATCGCCACCCTCTCGGGTTCAACCGCGGTGGGCGGGGGATTGGGGATCGTCGATCTGGTCCTGGACGCGAAGAAGCTCCACGACGCGCGCGAGCTGGAGCTGCCCGACAGCCTGCTCGTGCGACTGAATCAGGCCGAGGCCTCCTTGGCGGTGATGGAGACCAAAATCGACGGGGTCTGGTTGAGCCTCGACGGCGAGGCGCCAAAGGCCCTCAAGGGGCTGTTCGGCAACCTGCTCGACCGCGACACCCTCCTCGCCGAGGTGCTCGACGCCAAGCCCGAGGGCGTCGACATGGTCGCCCTCATCGCCCAGGCCCTCCAGGAGACCTGTGAGACCGGGCTCGATGTCGCCCTGAAGCGCTTCCCCGAGCCGCCCGGGAGCCAGCCCCCGGCGCTCCTGGGGCTGGGCGAGACCCTCAAAAAGTCGTTCGCCAACAAGGCGGGCGGCGCCACGCTGCGAAAGGCCATCTCGAAGGGAGAGGATCCCAAGCCCTGGGAGCCCGTTGAGCAGGCCTTTCAGGCCGCGCTGGACGAGGTCTTCACCACGGATGCCCGCGATCGGCTCACCCTTCGCTTCGCCGACCCCAACTTTGAGAAGGTGGCGGCCGGGGCCGCCGCGGTCCCCAAGCCCGAGGCCGCCGAAGAAGACCTGCTGGCGGCCCAGTCGGAGCTGGAGGACTTCGAGCGCCGACTGACCCTGATCGATGAGGTCGGGGAGTCCAACGCCGATCGAAAGAACGTCGAGCTGCTCATCCAGGAGCTCAAGAAAGACCAGGCGGCGCTCAAGGTGGCGGCCGACGTGGCCAAGATCGTGCGCGGCGCCGGGGTTGGCGGCGCCAAGCTCGGCACCTTCGCGGGCAATCTGACCAACGAGGTGGCGGCCCAGGTCATCGGCCCGATCAAGGCGGCGCAGCTGCTCGTGCAGCTCGCGGTCAATGTGATCAAGGCCGTGGGCCGCATTCAGCTCTGTTATCGGTTCTTCCAAAACCTCAAGGGGGCCCGCCTGGCCCGCAGCCCGCTCACCAGCACCATCGAAGGACTGTTCAACAACAAGCAGGAGCAGGTCACCTTTCACATGATTGAGGATGTGTTGCTGGGCATCCAAGCGGCCGGCGCCATCCTCTCCTGTGTGCCCGAGCCGATCACCTTCGCGGTCGGCAAGTCGATGACCGCCTTTGGAGGCCTGCTCAAGCAGGGCAACAAGGTGGCGGGCATGATCTACAGTGAGGTCCAGCTCACCCGCGCCTGGCAGACCACCCGGGAGGCCTTGAACAATCCCAAGGACCGCGCCACGGGCCTCAAGGCCTTGCGGCTCAACCCCACGCTGGCGATCCACGCCCTGGCCTGGGCGGCCAAGACCAACGGGGACCCCATTGCCCGCATGATCCTCGACGCCACCGGCCTCGACGAAGAGAGCCTGGAGAGCGGCGCTTCGGAGGAGAAGGTGCGGGAGTACCTCACCACGGTCCTCTACGAAGATCGCAGCCTGCTCGACCCTCGGGAGCTCTCGGTGAAGTGGGCGCCGGCGACCTACACCCTGTCGTCTGTCGACTGGTTTGTGCTCACTCAGCGGGCGTCGACCAAGGCCACCCCCAAGCTCCAGTTGGGCCCGGAGAAGGGCGTGCTCGAAGCCCTCAAGGGCTTGGAGGCGGCCCAGGCGGGGACGGGCACCAACGGACAAGACCCGGTGGACCTCACCGCCCTGGGGCAGGCCTTTGGCCGCGCGTCCACGGCGCTGGAGGCCTACATCCCCAAGGACAGCTCGGGCGGCGACCATGACGACATGGGCGCCATCGTGGCGGAGCTGCAGAAGAAGCTGCGCCTCGCCCGCCTTGCTGCCAACCTGGACGCATGACGCCCACAGCGGCGAGGGCCGCGCCCCGGAGGCCGGCCCGCCGACGGGGCGGCCCTACTGGGCGGCCGCCGACCAGTCGATGAAGACGCTCACCGCGTTGACGGCGTAGGGGTGAACGGCCAAGGTGGCGCTGTCGTTGAGGCGGAGGCCGCCGCCGATCTTGGAGCCATCGTCGTTCTCACCGCGAAAGGCAAAGCTCACCAAGGGCTTGAGCCCCGGCTCGATGCCGTACCAGGACGACTCCGGCATCGTGATGACCCCCACCGTCGCCGCCCAGCCGGCGTCGCGGTGGCTGTCGGGAAGCGTGTCATAGTCGTCGCTGCGATAGGTGATGGAGGCTTCGTGCAAGAAGGGCTCGGGGGCGGCGCCACCGATGACGCGAACGTCGACATGATCGTCCCACAGGCCGCGCTGCTCGATCTGGGCCGAGTAAAAGTCAACGCTGGGGATCGGGTCGTCGGTGGAGGACTCTGTGGTGCCGGCGGTGCCATTGGTGTCGGTGGTGCTGGTGAGGGTCTGGGCGATGGGCGCGACCCAGCGGACCCGGCGCAGGAGGAGGCCGGTGGCGCCGATGCGATCGGTGAGGTCGGTGGGGAGGGGGACGCGCTCGATGCCGGCGAGGAGCCAGGGTAGAGTTTTGGAGCTGAGGTCGGTCTCGCCATTGGGCAAGGCCGCGGCGCCCGCGAACAGTCCCGTGTTACGCTCGGCGATATCGGCGCTAAAGCCCTCGGAGCCGAGGTAGCCGGCGCGCAGGTCGAGGGAGCCGGGGGTGAAGCGGGCGCCGGCCACCCAGTCCCAGGTGAGGGTGAACTGTTGGCCGGTGCGCGTCTCGGCCGGGAGGAAGGGCGCGGCGAAGGCGTACATGCTGTTGACGGCGAACAGCATGTACGGTGCGCCGATGCGGGTGTCCTGGTTGGCGTGGATGCCATAGCCATTGACGGAGACCGCGTAAAACAGACCGCCGTATCGCCACTGGCGGGCGAAGCCGAGGCGATTGGACATGAGGTCGGCCGGCGCCGAGACCCAACCCGATGGATCACAGTCCGACGCGACCTTGCCGGGCACGATGAGGCTGGGCACATGGGCGACGCCAAAGAGGTTGTCTACGCGCAGCGCGAAGACCGTGGCCTCGCCATCCCACTCCTCGCCGGCGGCGCGGCGGGCGGCGGGGATGAGGGTGGACTCGGCGAACTCCAGGGCCCCATAGGTCGCGGCGTTGGTCTGCTGGGCCTCGCGGATCAGGGTGAGGCTCGGGGTGCCCGGCAGGGGGGAGATGCCGCAGCGGACGCCAAAGAAGGCCTGCTCAAACAGGAGTCCTTCGCTCTCCTGAGCGGCGGCGGCGCTGATCCAGCCGGAGAGGAGCAGGGCGAGGCTCATGGGGAGGGCTCCACGACGAAGTGCGCAACCACGCCACGCGCGCCGAGGTCGGTGCCGGCCGCGGGTTGGATCACGATCCGGCGCGCCGCAACAAAGCCGGCGGTCTGGGCCACCAAGGTCGGCACGTTGAGCGACAAGGAGCCGCAGCCAAAGCCAAGGACCGGGTCGGGCGGGCAGGCGTCGGGGTCGCCCAGGAGGACATAGGCGGGCCCCGGGATGTCGGCGGGGCCGGTGAGGGTGAGATAGACCAACTGTCCATCGACGGCGGGGGTGATAAAACGGATGGTGTGGTCTTCTGCGGTGGTGCCGCCCGCGCAGGCGTCGAGCGCGGGGGAGTCGCCAACCCCAACCGGCAGCGCCACCGCGAATTCCTGCCCCAGGGGCGTGGCCGAGAGGTCGACCGTGAGCGGCGCCTCGCAGGAGCCGAGGCCGGTGTAGGCGGCGGGTGGGGTGCCGGTGTCGACGGACGGGCCCGTGTCGACCGACGTCGCCTCGATGTCGAAGATGCCCGTACAGGCCTCGGACTGGGCCATCCACCAGGCGGGCCCCGTGGCCTCGGCGACGGCCGCGCAGTCCACCTGAAGCAGGGCGCTGGCGCAGGAGAGGGGTCCGGTGGGGTCGTCCATCGAGACCACGCAGGTGGCCTCGTCTTCAAAGGCCTGGGCGGCGGCGTTGGCGACGGGGCCATCGGCCGAGCAGGCGTAGGTGCGCACCGCGACGGCGCGGATGACCTCGGCGCAGACGTCGTCTGCCTCCAAGGCGGGGACACATCCGCTGGCGAGCAGCCACAGGGGGAGGAGGGGGGGCCGGGGGTGCATGGCGGGGGATATCCGCAAATTTTGCCGGTTGGCCACCCGGAGACGCCGGGGGGGAGGATTGGGGCAAAAACCGCCCTGGACAGGGGGCCGCGGCCGGCCCGAACGGCGTTTTTTACGCTTGGATCGGGGTTGACTCGCGCCGCCGAGCGGCCGAAGGGAGGCGCCGCGTCGACCCTTCGGGTGGTCAGTCGGAGCAGGGGGGAGGGTCTTGCGGAGCGTCGATCGGGCCGGCCTGGTCGCCGCGGCGGCCTGGCTAACGATGAACGGATCTTCCTGCCGTTCTCGCCCGGTGGTTGGTTGTCTTTTACGGTGAGGAGGCTGTCAATTCTCTCCTCTCCAGGGGGCGCGGGTGGGCAGCTCCCGCCGGCGCCCGGTCGGCGCGGTCGTCTGGCAATCTTGGGCGGCTTGCGTGACAATCCCCCCGGGATCGGTATAGGTGCCGCCATGACCCGCATCGCCGTGATTGACTTCGAGACGACTGGCCTCTCCCCCAACCTGGGAGACCGCGCCACCGAGATCGCGCTCCTCATCGTGGAGGGCGGCCGGGTGGTGGACCGGTACGCGAGCCTGATGAACGCCGGTGTGCGCATCCCCGCGCAGATCACCGCGTTGACGGGCATCACCAACGAGATGGTCCGCGCGGCGCCGCCGGCCGCCCAGGTGATGCGAGAGGCGATTCGCCGGGTGGGGAATTCGCCCATCGTGGCCCACAACGCCAGCTTTGACCGCCGGTTTTGGATGGCGGAGGCGGGATATGTTCAGGTGACAGCCACCAACGACTTTCTCTGCACGATGCTCCTCGCTCGCCGCCTCTACCCCGAGGCAGCCAACCACCAGCTCGGCACCCTCGTCGAGCTGCACGGCCTCCCTCGCCCGGGAGCCGCCCACCGGGCCCTCGCCGACGCCGAGATGGCGGCCTCTTTGCTGTTCCGCATCCAGGGCGATCTGCGGCAGCAGCACCGCATCGCCGCTCCCGACCCGGCGCTGCTCAAACGTCTGCAGGCCTGTCCACGAAACAAGGTGCCGGCCCTCCTCGCCCAGAGCGCCGCGCCCGTGGCCGTGGTCCGTCGGGGGCGTTGATGGAGCGCTGGCACGCCGGGGGAGGCTGGACAGGGCGGTGACTTGCCGAAGGAGGCGCCCTGGTTAGGCCGAAGGCATGCTGAGACACAAGATCCTCGCCCTGCTGACCCTCGTTGCCTGTGAACCCGAAGAAGAAGCAGGCGACGTCCAAGATGAATCCGCCGATAACGCCGATGACGCCGCCCTCAACGACCGCCTCGACGCCCTGGAGGCCCAACACGCGGCCGACGTCGCCACCCTCACCGCCCGCCTCGACGCGGCCGCAGCCGAGGTCGCGGCCCTGTCCACCGAAGTAGAGGCGCTGGAGGCCGACAAGGTCGCCCTCGAAGAGGCGCTGGGGCAGTCTGACCTCGCGCTGGCCGAGGCCGAGGCGCGCCTCGACGCCCTTGAGGCGGCAAGCGCCAGCACCGCAGCGATGAGCCGCCTGTCGTCGGTCTTGTCGGTGGACGCCGCCGGTGACCTCGCCCTCGACGGCGTGAACCTGTGGATACGGTCGGGGGCCGGGGCGACAGACGCGACGCCCAATGGAAAGGGCAACCTGATCCTCGGCTATGGCGAGGCACTGGGCGGCGAGGCCCGCACGGGCTCGCATACGGTCGTCGTCGGGCCCTACCATGCCTGGACGGCGGCCTGGGGCATTGTGTCGGGTGAATCCAATGGACTGTACGCCGATGGCGGCGCCCTGGTGGGCGGCAAGTCCAACACCGTGAACCACGCCAACGCCGTGGACGCCGGCGGCACCGGCGTGACCTCCACCTACACCTGCGGCTTTCGGGGTAGCGGCCTCCAGTCGGGCAGCGGCTGCTGAACAGGGCCGGGGAGGGTCTGGGCGTCGCGGGTCGGCGAGCTTACTCGCAGGCGAAGCGCCCGGTGGCGCAGAGCTCGCCCACCGTCAAGGGTGACCAGTCCGCCGTGGCGAGGGGACAGCGCGCCGGATCGGTGAC
>JBEIQK010001047.1:0-1901 GCA_040376505.1 Alphaproteobacteria bacterium
ACCCGGAGCCCCGGAGCGACCGCCACCACCTGCCGGGTGTGGGTGGCCACACCGGAGAGGTGCATGAGAAAGTTGAGCGCCACGCGCTCGCCGCTGAGCAGGCTGCGCAGGGGGCCGCTGGCCCAGCCGATGCGGGTGCCGGGCGAGACCGCCTCACCCTCGGCGCACAGGGCCTCGTAGCGGGCGCCGACCTGGGCGAAGACCTCGGTGGCGACGGCCTGACCGGCGACAACCAGGCTCTCTTTGGCGGTGATCCAGGCCCGCCCTTCTTTGTGGGCCGGCACGGTGGATTCGGTGGTGACATCGGCGTGGCCGATGTCTTCTTCGAGGGAATGGCGAACCAGCTCGGTGAGTCTCATGGCGCGCGCTTATCCTGCAAGGCCCCGGCGAGCGCGTTAGAAAGGGGCACTGCCAAGGAGCCCCCCATGGTCCGTTCCCTCGTCCTGTTCGCCGCCAGCTCGCTCTTCACCGTCGCCCTCGCCTGCCCGGGCGGCACCTGCAGCGAAGACTGCAAGAAGGCCAGCACCACCGCCGCGGCCTCCACCACCGACATCAAGACCGCCCCGGGCACCCACGCCACCTTCACCCTCACCGGCATGAGCTGCGGCTCCTGCTCGGAGAAGGCCAAGGCCGCCTTCCTCGGCGTGCAGGGCGTGAACGCCGTCACGGTCGACCACAGCACCGGCAAGGCTGAGGTCGCCTTCGACGCGGCCAAGACCAACGTCGACGCCCTCGTCAAGGCGGTGGCCACCAACACCAAGTACGGCATCAGCGCCGACAAGAAGTAGGCCCGGTCGGCATCTCAAGCGAGGGCCACCGCGCTCATCCGAGGCGGTGGCCCTCTGCCGTTGGGCTCAGGCCAACTGCGCGCGGGCGGCCAGGAGGCGGGCATGGCGCTCCCGGCCCGCGGCGAGCTTGCCTTCAAACTCCTCGACCACCGCGGGCTTGGCCCGCTCGCGGAAGCCGGGGCCGCTCAAGCGCTTGTCGAGCGACTCGATGTCCTTGTCGGACTTGGCCAGCTCCTTGTCGAGGCGCTCGCGCTCGGCATCGAGGTCGATGACCCCCTCCAAGGGCAGGTAGAGATCCTGGCCGCGCACCACGGCGGTGGCGCAGACGCCGCTGCGGCCGCCCTCCTCCACGCCCACCACGCGACAGAGGTCCTTCAAGGCCTGGGCGTGGCGCTGGAGCACCGCGGGCTCGGCGGTGACGAGGCGCAGCTCGGCCTTGGCCGGCAGGGTCATGTCGGCGCGGATGCGGCGCACCGCCACGATGGTCTCTTGCAGCAGGGCGACCTCGTCCAAGGTGGCGCGGTCATCGGGCAGATCGGCGGCACGGGGGTACTTCGCCAGCACGATCGAGCCGCTGGTGCCGGGCAGCTTGCGCCACATCTCTTCGGTGAAGAAGGGCATGATCGGGTGCAAGAGCCGCAGCAGGGCGTGGAAGACGGCGTGCAGGGTGCCGCGGGCCCCCTGGCGCAGGGCCTCGGTCTCGGGGCCCGTGGTGTAGAGCGTGCCCTTCGACAGCTCCAGGTACCAGTCGCACAGCTCATCCCAGGTGAAGGCGTAGAGCTCGCCGGCCGCCTCGTTGAACTTGTAGGTGTCCAGCGCCTCGCGCACCTTGGCG
The DNA here is from genome assembly GCA_040376505.1 of Alphaproteobacteria bacterium. GTDB lineage: Bacteria > Myxococcota_A > UBA796 > UBA796 > UBA2385 > JBEIQK01. Next base: position 1,624 of record JBEIQK010001047.1, read on the forward strand.
GTGGCCACGCCGAGGCGGGCCAGGATCCAGCGGTCGTAGGCGCTCTGCTCGGCCGGGGCGGTGGGATCCCAGGCTTCGAGGTGCATCATCGTGAAGCGGTAGGCCTGCCACACCTTGTTTTGGAACTTGAGGTAGCCATCCGAGCGCTTGTCGCTCCACAGCACGTCGCGGCCCTGGGCGGCCATCGCCACCAGGGTCATGCGGAAGGCGTCGGCGCCGACCTTGCCGATCACCTCGAGGGGATCGACCACATTGCCCTTGGTCTTCGACATCTTCTG
>JBEIQK010000750.1:0-3233 GCA_040376505.1 Alphaproteobacteria bacterium
ACCACCCAACCGCCGACGGCGGTCACCCCGGTCGAACGCCAAGACCACCCAACCGCCGACGGCGGTCACCCCGGTCAAGCGCCAAGACCACCCAACCGCCGACGGCGGTCACCCCGGTCAGACGCCAAGACCACCCGACTGCCCTCGGCGATCGGGGACAAGATCCCAAAATCGACCCAACATCCGGCTTCCCATCCCCGGAATTGGGTTCGACCCACCCCAACCGCCGGCTTCCCATCCCCGGAATTGGGTTTGATCCACCCCAAGCGCCCTCGGCGGTCGCCCCGATTCCCCAATTCCATCCTCGTGCGGGCAGGGCAGCCGCCCAAAACCGACCCGTCGCTCCCCCAATCGCCCAAGGCAGACCCCCAAGGAGGGCGCATGCCCCCTCCGCCCCCGGTCCGCCGAGCTCCCGAATTGAGGCCCAGCCCCCGAGACCCCTCACCTCCCGACCTTGGGTCGTGATCGGTGATCGCCTCAAATTCGGACGATGACACCCCAAGGCCGACTCCCCGCCACCCCAGTGTCGGACAATGGAAGCCGGATCGCCGACCACCCCCAGGGCAACCGACCGCCCGACTTGATCGATCTTCGGGGATGGCACCCCCAAGCGCCCCCGGACCCTGGAGCCTGCGACCGCCAAATCGAAGGACATTCCCCCAGACGCCGCCGCATCCTCCCCCGCAGAGACCTCGCGAGGGACGACGGCGCATCCCCAGCGCCCAACGCCCCCGCCCACCGACCGCCGAAGTTGAACGCTCACCGCGACGCGACACCCCCTGCGCCCTGGCCCCGCAATCGAAACGTCCTCCAAGTGCCACCGGCCACGATCGCCCCGCCCCGATCCGTCCCCGTCCACGGCGGCCAGTCCCGCGTCTGCCTCCAGGCGCCCGCCACCGCCAACCCAAGCGCCCCCGCGACCGCCGCGGCGGGCGCCCGCAGCGCGCCCACCGCCCCATCCTCCTGCTGGCCTCCGCTTCAGCGACCCGACTGTTCAGGCGTTCGGCGATGCGCTCCATGCGGCCGAGCCGCTCGGGCGAAGCCGGTACCGAGGCCCCCCCAATGGAAAAGGTGAGCCTGTCTTCGACGAGATCGAGCTCCATGCCCCAGATGCCCGACCCCAGCGCGGTCCCGCGCAGACGAATCTCCCGGCAGGTTCCATCCAACCTGCGAAAGCCATGGAGGCGCCGCCGCAGCACGTCGTAGACAACCTACGCGGAGATGCCCAGGCTGACGAAGAGATCGATGTTGCGACCGAGGTCCTTCTGGCGGTCGCCATCGAAGAAGATCTCCAGCGCGAGATCGATCCCGCGCGTCTCGGAGGCGACCCCCCCAACGCCGTCGGGACGCGCGAGCAGGGACAGAGCCCACGTCCACCACGGCGATCAGGTCGGGGGCGAAGGGGCTCACCCTCGGGTAGAAGTCAGGCCGCTCGCAGGCCAGAAAGTTGCCGCGGCCCACACGATCGAAGGGGTCGCGCCGCACCCGGACGAAAGGGGCGGCCGGGGCCGGAGGATGGGCGGGCCACAACCTGTCCACTTCACTGGACAGGTGTTGAGCAAATTGGACGTCCCCCCCTCAGGAATGGCCGCCGCGGCGACATCTCATCCGTGGTACAATTCTTGCATCGTCACCTTTTGTCTGCGTTGGAGCCCCGCCATGGCCCTCTCTCGAATGAAGTTTGGCCTTTTCCTTCTCCTCGCAGCCTGCGACCCCAGCCTCAAGGGCCACTCCCCCGGCCCCGACACACAGGCCCCAGCCGAGGGGGACGTGCCGCCGACCGACCGGGACCTGGATGGCGATGGGGCGGCGGCCTCGGTGGACTGCGACGACACCCGGCCCGACGTCTACCCCGGGGCTCCCGAGCTCTGTGACGCCGACGACCTCGACGAGGACTGCGACGGCCTCGCCGATGAGGCCGACCCGAGCCTCACCGACGCCCTCACCTTCTACCCCGACGTGGACAGTGACGGCTTCGGCGACGGGGGCGCCCCTGTCTTCGCCTGCGATCATCCCGACGGGAGCGTGACCCGGGCCGATGATTGCGACGACAGCCGGGACGACGTCTACCCCGGGGCCACCGAGCTCTGTGACGCCGACGACATCGACGAGGACTGCGACGGCCTCGCCGATGATGCCGATCCGAGCCTCACCGACGCCCTCACTTCCTATGCCGACGCCGATGGCGACGGCTATGGCGACCCTGCTGTGGGGGTGACCGCCTGCGAAGCGGTGACCGGCTATGTGTCGAACAATACGGACAGTGATGACAGTACGGCAGAGCTCTGGGCGCCGCCCACCACCACCGGGAGCGTGAGCAGCAGCTACACCTCTGTCTGCACGGGGCACAGCCCTGTGACGGTGCTGGGCGATCTTAACCTGAATTGGGCTACGGAGGCGGATGTCGCCTCTCTGTACTGCGTGGTCGCAGTGAATGGGTACCTTTCGGCCAGCGGGCTCTCCGGTCTCGTCGGCCTGGACAACCTTCGGACGGTGGGCGGCGAACTGAGCTTGCGAAACCTGACCTCGATTTCTGGCCTCGGCAAGCTCAGCACCGTGGGGGGAGACCTCGCCATTTGGGGAGACAGCGCCTTGACAGACCTGAGCCCGCTCGGATCGCTCACGACCGTGGGAGGCGAGCTGTTCCTGGCTGGGCTCACGGCCCTCCCCTCCCTCACGGGCTTGGAGGATCTGTCCTCTGTGGGCTCCTTCTGGCTGTACAACCTGGACTCCCTGACCTCGCTCACGGAGTTGGGAGGGATGACCACGGCGGGGGACGTTTCGATCGGGTCTTGCGACAGCCTGCTCAGTCTGGACGGCCTGGGCGGCCTGTCCTCCATCGACAGCCTGAACATCGAAAACAACAGCTCACTCGCCGATCTCACCGGCCTCGAAGCGCTCGTCGAAGTTCGGAGCGACGTCCGCATCAACCGCGGGGCGTCGCTCGCTTCGTTGGCGGGTCTGGATGGGCTCACCACCATCGGCGGTGACCTCTATGTCGCCAACACCCCCGCCCTCCCGACCCTGTCCGGCCTTGAGGGACTCTCCTCGGTGGGCAGCATCACGATTGATTCGAACCAGATTCTGGAAGATCTGATAGGACTGGATGGCGTGGTGTCGGTGGGCGAAGATCTCACCATCCAAGACAACCCTCTCCTCACGTCCTTGCAGGGCCTGGAGGGTGTCACCCACGTCGGCCTGGATGTGGAGATCCAGAACAACGACATCCTTCC
>JBEIQK010000129.1:0-11542 GCA_040376505.1 Alphaproteobacteria bacterium
GCCGTGCTGCTGGAGCTGTTCGGCCTCTGGTTGGTCGTGCTGTTGCTGATCCGCGGCGTTGTGACGCTGCAGCGGGCGGCGGGTCTGCCGGACTGGGTGCTCTCGGCCGTGCCGCTGCTCTTCATCTACGGCCCGGTGGCCCTCTGCCACCTGCGCAAGGCCGACTCCTGGGCCTACCGGCTCAGCATCCCGGCCTTTCGCGATGGCGCCACCTGGGGGGCGGCGGCGGCGCTGGCCGGCAAGGCGGTGGCGCTGCTCGGGCTGCCCTTCTTCGTGGGCTACCACCTGTACCACAGCCTGATCTTCGGGAGAGGGCCGGGCGCCGGCTTCCCCGAGGAGCTGGCCACCCTCGTGCTCTACCAGATCTTCTTCGTGGCGATCCCCGAGGAGTTCTTCTACCGCGGGTACTTCCAGACCCGCCTCAACGAGGCCTTCGACCGCCGCTGGTTGATCTTCGGCGTGGCGATGGGCCCCGGCGCGCTGCTGGCCAACCTCTTCTTCGCCTTTGGCCACTCGGTGGTGCAGTTTCAGTGGTGGCACTTCGCCACCTTCTTTCCGGGCCTGCTCTTCGCCTGGATGCGCGAGCGCACCGGTGGGGTCACCGCCGGCGCCCTCTTTCACGCCGCCTGCAATGTCGGCGTGATCAGCCTCGACGCCTGGTACGGCGTCCGCTGACTAGCCCTCGGCGCCGAGCTTGCCGCGACGCCACTTCTGGTAGTGCTTGGGGCAGAAGCCACGGGCCCGCGGCAGCTCGGTGCAGCCGGGGGCCGCGCAGCGCTCGCCCTCGGTCTGGGTTTCGGCCACCGGCTCGGCGGCCGGCTCGACGGGGGGCTCGGGGAGGGCCTCCGGGATGGGCCGCTCCACCATCGCGATGAGCAGCGCCTCCACGCGGGAGAGCTGCTCGGCGAGGCTGCGTACCTGCCCTTCGAGCGCGACCACGCGCGGACCGCGCGGCTCGGCGGCCTCCAGGTCGCTGATGCGATCCTCGACGCCTTCGACGGCGTCGGCGAGGCGCTTGACCCCGCCGGTGGCGCCCGCGAGCTGGCCGCGCAGGCTGTTGAGGCCGTCGCGCAGCTCTTTCCAATCGTTGCGATTGGGGACGGCGCGCTTGTCGAGGGTCTCGTAGAGGATGTCCTCGATCGGTTGGCGCAGCAGGGGCACCAGCGAGTCTCCCAGCGAAGACTGCAGAAAGTCTCGGGCGCTGCTCATCGATTGCTCTCCAAGGGGCGCGCAGGCGCCCGGGTCGCAGCGCGGGCGTCGCGGATCGGCGTACGGGCGCTTTGAATTCGAGGCCTCCTGCCTAAACGAGCCGCCCATCGGTGTCAAAAGGCAGACCGGGGGGGCGGTGAGGCGCGGCCCCTGCCTTGCCAGCGAGGGCACCCCGGTGCTAATTCCGCGTGGCGGCAGGTGTGGCGAGGTCCGCGCAGGCCCCGGGCTGGGCTGCACGTTGCCCGACCGATCTGCAGAGCCGCGTCGCTTGTCTTTCGTAGGGCTGCTTCTGTCAAGGTGGGAGCGGCTGGGTCGATCGGAAGAGCAACGGTCGGCTAGGTTCCTTTGGAGGCTGAATGTCCGCTGGCGCATCCCCCGTGCCTCATGCCAACTCCGGCTCTCCTGAGGCGGTGTGCCCCTTTTGTCGTGGCGACGTCAAGGCGGATCTCCTGACCTATGGCGGACACTGCCCCCACTGCCTGATCGAGATCCCCGGCGAAGAGGCGCCCACCAATCCAAACGCCGAGAAGGTGCAAGAAGAGAAGCTGATCAAGGAGGTGGCGCAGGTCAAGCAAGAAAAGAAGAGCCGCCTGGCCCTGGTCGCATTCGCCCTTGCGGCCGTCGGCGCGCTGGTGGTGGTGATCTGGCCCTCGCCCAAGCCCTCGGAATTTGCGCTGGAAGACGACTGGGTGATCATGCCGGTCTCCAAGCACCGCGACATCGCCGATCCCGCCGTCACCGACGCGGCGCCCGCGGCCGCCGAAGGCGGAACGGCCAGCAAGTCCAAGCCGGGCCGCAAGTCCTCCAACGGCGAGAAGTCCAGCCCGCCCGAGGCGAGCGCCCAGGCCTCCGGGCAGGGCTCGTCGGGTCGCGGCGCCACCGCGACCAGCGCCCCGCCCGAGCAGCGCGGCTCCACCGTCTCCGCCGGCGCCGCCACGGGTGACCCCTTCGCGGTCAATTCGGGCGGTCCCTCGGCCAAGGAGATGGAAGGCTCCTGCCTCAAAGACGAGGGTGACATCGAGACGATGGTGCGCGGTCGCGTGAAGTCGTCGGGGGCCCAGGTGCAGGCCTGCTACGAGCAGGCGCTCAAGCAGAACGAGAGCCTGCGCGGCAGCTGGCGCGTGAGCTTCACGCTGGGCCGCGACGGTCGGGCTTCCAAGGTGCAGGTGCTGGCCCAGAACGGCAAGGACGCCGGCTTTGAGAGCTGCCTCGGTCGTGTGGTCGGCGGCTGGAAGTTTCAGGGCGTCTGCGAAGACATGGCGCTCACGGTGCCCTTCTCCTTTGGCGCGAAATAACGAGCGCATAGAGCAGGGCGTCGACGCCATCGGCGTAGTAGCGCGGCCGGCGGCCGATCTTCTCGAAGCCCTGCCGCTCGTAGAGGCCGATCGCGGGCGCGTTGTCGGCGCGCACCTCCAAGAAGAGCCGCTCGGCGCCGTGGGTCAGGGCCGCCGCTTCGAGGGCGTCGAGGAGCGCGATTGCGATGCCCTGCCCGCGGGAGGTCGGCGCCACGCCGATGCGGTGCAGCTCTGCCTCGTCGAGGACGACGGCGGCGAGGGCATAGCCGAGGAGCTGACCCTCCTCTTCACAGACCAGCGCCGGGCCCGGCCGAAGCGCGCCCGTGACGGCGCCCGCTCCCCAGGCGCCCTCGCCAAAACACAGGCGCTCCAGCGCGACCAGGGCGGCGACGTCGCCCGACTCCGCCTCTCGAAGAGCTCTGTTCATGGCAAGGCCGGTCGACGGATGGCCACCCGCGCCCGCAGCCCGGAGACCCAGGCGGCGTAGGCCTCATCGGCCTCGGGCCCGTCCCCCAGCGCCACCACGCCAGCGTTTCGCTGAACGTACCGCTCGACCACGAGGCGGGTGTAGATGAGGCTCGCGAAGGTGTCGGCGGTGAGGCCCGCCGTGGCCAGAAAGACGAACCAGGCGCCCTCATCGGGCATCTGTGCCCGCACCCGTTCGACCCGCAAGGCTACATCGGCGGGAGAGGGCGTGTAGACAGAGGTTGATCCCGCGAGGCCGCGGATCACCGCGGCGTCGATCAGCCACTCTTCGCGCGAAGCGGCGCGGCGCCGCTGCAAGGCCGGGATGGGGATGGGGTCCATCTGGGCGAGGCGCTCTTCGACGGCGAGGTCGGAGCCGAGCACCACGCGCTCGCCGACCACGAGGGCGATGTGGTCGATGCGCGCCTCCACCGGCTCGGCGGCGAGGAGAGCGGCGAGCATCAGGGGGGCGAGCAGATGACCTCCAGGACAGTCGGCCGGCTTTACCCTGGCGAGGCGGTCGATTACAAGGAGCGGCCGTCGGGGCGGCCGATCACAGGGTTCCGGGGGTCGGCGCCCACCCCCGACGCCGCAGCCCGGCCGCCGATGAGGATGCAACCGCGATGATCTCCGCACAGCAGCTCACCAAACGCTTCGGCCGCTTCCTGGCGGTCGACGGCGTGAGCTTCGAAGTGGGCAAGGGGGAAGTCCTCGGCTTCCTCGGGCCCAATGGCGCGGGCAAGACCACCACCATGCGCATGCTCACCGGCTTCATTCCGGCGAGCGAAGGGCGCGCGGTGGTCGCCGGCTTCGATGTCTTCGAAGACCCGATGTCGGTGCGACGCCGGGTTGGCTACCTGCCGGAGACCCCGCCGCTTTACCCCGAGCTCACCATCGGCGACTACCTGCACTTCGTCGCCGAGCTGCGCGAGGTGCCGGCCAAGGGGCGCAGCCGCAAGATCGGCGAGGTGATGGAAAAGGTAGGCCTGCAGGGCTGGGAGGGCCGCATCCTCGGCTCGCTCTCCAAGGGCTACCGCCAGCGCGTGGGGCTCGCCCAGGCGGTGCTGCACGATCCGGCGGTGCTGATCCTCGACGAGCCCACCAGCGGCCTCGACCCCGGTCAGGTTGTCGGCATCCGCTCTTTCATCCAAAACCTCGCCGAAGACCGCACCGTGATTCTGTCCACGCACATCCTCTCCGAGGTGGAGATCCTCTGCCGCCGGGCGGTGCTGATCGCCAAGGGCAAGGTCGCCGCCGACGGCACCCTCGACGAGCTGCGGGCGCGGGTGGGTGCGGGCGTGCGCTTCCGCATCGAGTTGGGCGCCCCCGACCTCGACGCCGCGGCGGTGGCCACCAAGGTCGCCAGCCTGCCCCAGGTCGAGCGGGTCTCCCCGATCGGCTTGTCGGAGGGCCTGCATCTGCTCGAGGTGCGGGCGCCGGCCGATCCGCGCACCGCCATCGCCCGCCTCGCCCTTGACGAGCGCTGGACCCTCCGCGCCATGGAGCGCCACCAGCCCTCGCTCGAAGAGGCCTTCCTCACCATCGTCGGGCAGGAGCGCTGAGATGTCCCACCTGCTGGCCATCTACAAAAAAGAGATGCGCATCTACTTCGTGAGCCCGCTCGCCTACGTCTTCCTGGGCGTCTTCCTCTTTCTGGCCGGGCTCTTCTTCTACATGGGCGTGTCGATGACCGGCGAGGCCAGCCTGCGCGTGATGCTGGGCAACCTCTCGGTCACCTTGCTCTTTCTGCTGCCGCTGCTGACGATGCGCCACTTCGCCGAAGAGCGCCGCACGGGCACCTTTGAGCTGATGATGACGGCGCCGGTGCCCCTGTGGAGCCTGCTCGGCGGCAAGTGGGCGGCCAGCTTCACCCTCTGTCTGCTTCTGCTCGCGGGCACGGGCCTCTTTCCGGTGATCCTCGAATACTACGGCGATCCCGACTGGGGCGTGATCGGCGCCAGCTACCTGGGGCTCTTGCTCTGCTGTGCTGCCTTTGTGTCGGCGGGGCTCTTTTCGTCGTCGCTCACCGATGAGCCCGTGGCGGCCGGCCTCGGCGGCGTGTTGCTGCTGCTGCCCTTCTGGCTCAGCGGCTCGGCGGCCGAGCTCGTGACGGTCGACGCCGCCCGCACGGCCCTGCGCCACCTCTCCTTCCTCACCCATGTCGAGCCCTTCACCCGCGGGGTCATCGACTCTGCCGATGTCGCCTGGTTCGTCCTCTTCACCTTCGCCTTCCTCTTCCTCACCTGGCGAAGCATCGAATCGCGGAGGTGGCGGTGAGACAGTCCACCCGACGGCTGCTCACCTACGGCTCCAACGCCACGCTGGTCACGGCGATGGTGCTGGCGATGGTGGTGCTGCTCTATGTCCTGGCTGACAAGTACCGCACGTCGGTAGACCTCACCGAGGGGGCGAGCAACACGCTGCAGGGCGACACGGTCGAGAAGCTGCGGCTGATCGAGATGGACGCCGTGCCGGTGGAGATCACCGCCTTCACCAACCAGCGCGGCAAAGAAGACAGCTTCTTCAAGGACCGCGCGGTGAAGGACCTCCTCCGGGAGATCGGCAACAACAGCGCCACTGTGAGCTACCGCATCGTCGACTTCGACTCTGAGCGGCTCACCGCCGAGCGCCTCGGCGTGTCGGACTACGGCCACATCGTCATTCAGCGCGGCAAAGACCGCGTCGATCTCAAAGATCGCGAGCTCTTCCGCCGGGCCGGCAAAGAGCGGCGGATGGAGTTCATCGGCGAGACCGCAGTGAGCCGCGGCTTCTCGCAGCTCATGACCCCCACCCGGCGGGCGGTCCATGGGCTCCCGGGCCACGGCGACCGCGATCTCGCGGACCCGGGCCCCGGCGGCCGCTCCGACCTCGGCGCGGCGCTGGACGGCGAGCGCTACGATCTGGAGACCCTCGACCTGCTGCGCACCACCCGCGAGGGCGAGCTGCCCAGCGTGCCCGACGACGCGGCGGTGCTCTTTGTCGCCCGCCCGCGCGCCGCGCTCACGCCCCAGGAAGAAGACGCGGTGCTGGCCTGGATCGGCCGCGGCGGCGCAGTGCTCTTCGCCCTCGATGTCGGCACGCCTGCGCCGGCCCTCCTCGAGCGCGCTGGCGTGCGCCTGATCGACGGCGTGGCCCTGCAGCCCGAGGTGCAGGTGCCCCACCCCGACCGGCCGATCCCCCGCTACAAGAGCCACCCGATCAACGAAGAGCTGATCGAGGCCAAGCTGGCGACGGTCCTCTCCTTCCCTGCGCCCTTGCAGATCCTCGACGGCATGGGCGCTGGCATGCGCATCAGCCCGCTCCTCTCCACGAGCCGCGATGGCTGGATCGATCGCGGTGGCAAGGTCGAGGGCGGCATGGCGGTCTACGAGCCCACCATCGACGGGGCTGGCCCGGTCGATCTGGCGGTGGCGGTAGAGCTGGCCCCGGGCGCCGGCCTCGTGCGCTCCAGCAAGAAGATGGGCCGCCTCGTCGTCATCGGCGATGGCGATCTGTTCACCAACGCCCTGCTGGGCGAGGCGCCGGGCAACCTGACCTTCGCCCTCAACGTGATTCACTGGCTGGCCGGTGAAGATCGGCGCCTCGGCGTCGACACCGAGGGCATCGGCAAGCCGCGCGTGGTGCGCCGGCTCGCGCTCACCCAGGAGGAGATGGGCACGCTGCGCCTCATCACCCTGGGCCTGATGCCGCTGCTGGTCGTGCTGGGGGGCGTCATTACCTGGTTCTTCCGGAGGGGGCGGTGAAAGCCTTTCGCGGCACCATCCTTTCGGCCCTGCTGCTGCTGATCGTCGGCGCGGTGGTGCTGATCCTGCGTCCCGACCTGCTCAGCAGCGAGGTCGAGGTCACCGAGACTCGTCTGTTCACCTTTGAGAAGCACGAGCTGGTGCATGTCGACGTGCTGCGCCCCGACGGCAGCACCGTGGGCCTCACCGAGAAAGACGGCCAGTGGATCATCGACGGCACCGACTTCGTCGCCGGCCGCTCGATGGTCAACCGGGTCAAGCACCAGCTCCACGATCTCACCGCCCGGGCCACGGTCATCGAGAAGCCCGAGGCGCCCGAGCTCTACGGGCTGGGCGACAACGCCATCCAGGTCAAGCTCCGCCTGCGCGACGGCCGCGCCCTGGAGTTCCTGGCCGGTGACCCCAACCCCTCCTCGGTCAGCTACTACATCCAGCCCCTGCCCGGCGAGGTGGTCTACACCGTGAAGAAGTCGGCGGTGGACTACTACAGCTTCACCCTCGATGAGTTCCGCGAGCGGCGCTTCGCCTCCTTCGACTCCAAAGACGCCGTCGGCATCAGCGCCAGGCTGGCCGTCGCCGGGCAGCCCCCGCGCAGCCTGGAGATCGAGAGCATCGGCGAGCGCGAGTGGCAGATGAAGGCGCCCGTCGACATGGGCGCCGAGGACGACCGCGTCCGCCGCCTCTTTGGCCGGGTGAGCGCGCTCAAGGCCAGCAGCTTCATCGTCATCGGCGACGACCCCAGCCCCGAAAAGCTGGCCGAATACGGGCTCGACGCGCCCCAGGCCGACATCACCGTCCGCTTCGCTTCGCGCGAGCCCCTGCGGCTGCGGGTGGGCAAGGCCGCGCCGGCCGTCGACCGCTTCGACGCCCTGGCCTACATGCTGATCGAGGGCGACAACACCGTCTACGTCGCCAAGAGCGGCCTGCTCGAAGAGTTCACCGAAGACCCCAAGGAGATGCGCAACCGCCGCGTGGTGCGCATGAAGTCGGCCGATGTCGTCTCGGTCGACGCCGTGCTCCAGGCCCGCCCCGGCGAGGAACTGGCCGGCAGCCAGGGCGTTCGCTTCGCCGCCGAGCAGTGGGTCTGGAAGGATGGCGTGCCCGTGCCCGGCAGCACCCCCGAGCGCGTGGCCCAGGCCTTCGCCGATCTGCAGGTCGAGTCTTTTGTCGACGACGCCCCCAAAGATCTCGGTGCCTTCGGCCTCACCGAGCCGGTCGCCCGGGTGGTGCTCGCCGATGAGGCCGGCAACGAGCGCGTGGTGCGCGTCGGCGGCGCCGGCGAGCCCCTCAAAGACCCGGAGGGCCACGAGCGCGGCCGCCGCTACGTGCAGATCGAGGGGGACCCTGCGGTCTACCTCGTCGATGATCACGTGCTCAGCGTGGTCGACGACCTGATCCGCGAGGGCAAGCGCAAAGACGAGGCCGACGCCGACAAGGCCCGCCGCCGCGAGCGCATCCCCTCGGCCGGCGATCCCGCCCCCGCGCCCGAGGCCCCAACCCCGGCGCCGCGCCCGATGCCGGGAGGTGGCCCCTGATTGCCCTCCTCTTCGCCCTCGCCTGCAACACCCCCGACGAGGCCGTGGCCCCCGCGCCCGCCGTCGCCCCCAGCCCCCAAGCGGAGACCCCTGTCGGTCGCCCCTTCACCTTGGTGTACAGCGCCGACGTCGAAGGGGAGATCGAACCCTGTGGTTGACCCAAGCACCCCCAGGGCGGTCTGCCCCGGCGCAACACGGTCCTCGCTGAGAAGCAGGCGGCCGGCCCCACCGTGGTGGTCGACGCCGGAAACTGGGGCTGGAAGAACCCCGACATCGCCCCCCACCTGCTGGAGCAGCAGCGCCTGAAGGCCGAGCTCGTGGCCGGCGCCTACGCCCTGCTCGGCCAGGACGCCATGATGGTGGGGGCGGGCGATCTGGCTCTGGGCTTGCCCTGGCTGGAGGGCCTGGGCCAGCGTCACAGCCTGCCCCTGCTCAACGCCAACTTGAGCTGCGAGGGCCGTGAGCCCTTCGCCGGCTCCCGGGTGGTGGAGCGCGGCGGCCTGCGGGTGGGCCTCGTCGGCCTGATCAGCGCCGGCGCCCGCGTGCCGGCCGGCTGCACGCTCGGTTCACCGGTCACCGCCTTGCAAGAAGAGGTCGCCGCCCTCGGCACGGTCGATGTGCTCGTGCTCCTCGCCCAGGTCGACGGCAAAGAGGCCATCGGCCTCGCCACCGCCGTCCCCGCGGTGGATCTGATCGTCACCGCCGATCCAGGCGCCCAGTTCGACGCCCCCCGGGCCGCCCCCGGCGAGGCCCTGATCCTGGCCCCCGGCTCCCGCGGCAAGCGGCTCGGCGTCGCCGAGATCGCCCTCATCGAGGGGGCGACCGGCTTCGCCTCGGAGTCCTCGATCCAGCGCATCGCCGATGAGCTCGATCGGGCCCGCGCCCGCCTCGCCAGCGCCGAGGACGAGCTGGCCAAGGCCGAGGGCGAGCAGGCCCGGACCCGCAAAGAGCGGCAGGCCACCTACTACCGCGACAAGGTGCCCCAACTCGAGGCCGAGCTGGCGCAGGCCACCGCCAGCCGCCCCGCGCTGTCCCATCGCCTCACCAACAAGCTCATCGGCCTCGACGCCCACATCGTCGATCACCCCGCCACCGCGGCCCTCCTCACCGCCGGCAAGGCCGGGCTCGAGGCGGCGGTGCCGAAGACCGTCAGCGGCACCGGCCAGGGCCCCTACATCGGCACGGCCGCCTGCGAAGGGTGTCACGCCGCCGCCGCCGCCCAGTGGCGCTCCACGGGCCACGCCCACGCCTGGAACACCCTGGAGCGGGTCGGGCGCCAGGCCGATCAGGCCTGCTTCTCCTGCCATGCCACCGGGGCAGGCCTGCCGGGCGGCCCCGCCACCCCCACCGAGGTCACACCGTCGCTGGTGCATGTGGGCTGCGAGAGCTGCCACGGCCCCGGAAAGGCCCATGTGGCCGATCCAAAGGGCGTGCAGATGGTGAGCAAGCCCGGCGAGGCGGTCTGCGTGACCTGCCACGACGGCAAGCAGGACGAGGGGCGCTTTGACCTGCCGCGTTACCTGCCCCGGGTGAGCCACGGGGGTCCTTGATGGTGGTGTTGGGCATTGAGACGAGCTGCGACGAGACCGCCGCCGCGGTGGTCGACGGGCAGGGCGTCCGCGCCGACGTGATCCACTCCCAGGAGATCCACGCCCGCTACGGCGGCGTGGTGCCCGAGGTCGCCAGTCGAGCCCACGCCGAGAAGATCGTCCCCACCGCCCTCGCCGCCCTGGAGCGCGCCGGGGTGGAGCGCCCTGACGCCGTCGCCGCCACCGCCGGCCCGGGCCTCGTGGGTGCCGTGCTGGTTGGCCTCTCCTTCGCCAAGGGCCTCGCCGCCGGATGGGGGGTGCCCTTCATCGCGGTCAACCACCTCGAAGCGCACCTGCTCTCCGCCCTGCTCGAAGATCCGGCGCCGCGCTTCCCCTTCCTCTCGCTGGTGGTCTCCGGCGGGCACACCGCGCTCTACCTCGCCCGCGGCCCTGGCCAGTACGAGGTCCTCGCCCAAACCATCGACGACGCCGTCGGCGAGGCCTACGACAAGGTCGCCCGCCTGATGGGCCTCGGCTACCCCGGCGGCCCGGTGGTCGACCGCCTCGCCGCCACCGGCAACGCAGCGGCCCTGGCTTTTCCCCGGCCGATCTTAAAGCCGGATCGGGCGATCTCCCGGCGGCGCGAGGCGCTGCAGCGCTCCGACCTCGATCTCACCTTGTCGGGCCTCAAGACCGCCGTGCGCACCGTGGTCTTGAGCGAGGGGCGCCCTTGCGACGCCGACATCGCCGCCTCTTTCCAAGAGGCCGTTGTCGACGTGCTCTGCGACCGCGTGCTGCGGGCCGCCGAGCGCACCGGCGTGCGCCAGATCGCCATCGGCGGCGGGGTAGCCGCCAACGGACGTCTGCGGGCCCGCCTCGCCGCGCTGCCGCTGGAGGTCTTTCTGCCCCCTCGCGCACGCTGCACCGACAATGGGGCGATGATCGCCTTCGCCGGCCGGCTCCACCTCCTCGCCGGGCGCCGCGACGCCCTCGACGCCCCGGCCCGCGCGGCCTGGGCCCCCGGAGCCCCTTGATGGAGCATCCCAGTCACCAGCTTCGCCGCACCGGCGGCGAGGCCCGCAAGCGCTTCGGCCAGCACTTCCTGGCCGCTGGCGCCATCGTCGAGAAGATCGTCGACGCCGCTGGGGTCGTCCCCGGCCAGCGGGTCTTGGAGATCGGCCCCGGGCTCGGCGCGCTGACCACCGCCCTGCTCGCCCGCGGGGCCGAGGTGGTCGCGGTCGAGATCGACCGGGATCTGGCCGCGCAGCTCCGCACCCGCTTCGCCGACGAGCCCCGGCTGCGCATCGTGGAGGGCGACGCCGCGCGCATCGAGGACTGGTCGACCCTGCTGGAGGGGGGCGGCTGGGCCACCGTGGCCAACCTGCCCTACAACGTCGGCACCGGCATCGCCTTGTCGATGCTCAACAGCCCCGCCACCTTCGATCGCGTGGTGGTGATGGTCCAGCGCGAGGTGGCCGATCGCTTCATCGCCAAGGCCGGCGGCGGCGATCGCGGCTCGGTCTCGGTCTACGTCGAGGCCCGGGCCACCGCGAAGATCGTGGTCAAGGTGCCGCCCGGCGCCTTTCACCCGCCCCCCAAGGTCGACTCGGCGGTGGTGCGCTTCGACCTCCACGCCGCCCCGCGCACCGGCGCCGTCAGCCCCCGCCAGCTCGAGAGCGTGGTGCGCGCCGCCTTCGTCGGGCCCCGTAAGGCCCTGCGCAACACCCTGTCGGGCCTCGCCGACAAGGCCGTGCTCGACGCCGCCC
>JBEIQK010000026.1:0-19689 GCA_040376505.1 Alphaproteobacteria bacterium
GCCGCCGGTGCCGTCGACGATGGTGGCCTTGGCCTTCATGTCGTCCATGTACTCCTTGGCGATCTCCTGCTTGAGGCGACCCTTGATCTCCTCCTTCACCTCGTCGAGGGGCACGGCGTCGCGCTTGTCGTCGACCTTGAAGATGATGAAGGGGCCGCCCGGCTGCGGGGTGATCGGGCCGACGATGTCGCCCTTGGCCGCCGCGAAGACCTGCTCGCCCATCGGGCCCTTGAGGTCGGTGGCGCTCATCCAGGGCAGCTCGCCGCCCTGGGGGGCGCTGCGGGGGTCCTTGCTCTTCTCCTTGGCGAGGGCGGCGAAGTCGGCGCCGCCCTTGGCCGCGGCCACGATCTCATTGGCGATGGCCTCGGTCTCGGCGATGATCACCCGGGGCTTGACCTGGGGGCGCGCGTACTGGACCTTGTGCTCGTCGTAGTACTTGGAGACGCGCTCGTCGGTGCTGCGCTCGACGATCACCTTGTCGAGCAGGGCGTCGGCGAGGGCCGAGCGCTCGGCCAGGGCGATGTTGAGCTGCATCTTGGGGTCGTTGTGCAGGTTCTGCTTGATCGCCTCGCGGTAGAGCAGCTCGCTCACCACGAGCTGGTCCTTCATCTGGCTGAGCTGGCCGGCGGCCTCCATCTGCTTGCGGTACTGGTCCGGAAGCTGGGCGAGGGTGGCGTCGAGCATCTCCTGGGTGATGGCGTTGCCGTTCACGGTGGAGATGGTGGTGCCAGCGGCCTTCAGCTCGCCGGGGACCGGCGGCGGGGGCGGCTCACAGGCGGCGAGCAGGGCGACAAAGACGAGGAGGGGACGGATCATGGAAACACCTCGGCGCGGGGGGGCCTCGGCGCGGGGCCCGCTGGCGCGGAAAGCCTCCGACTTGGAGGGCCGCGGCGCATATCGCAGGGCCCGAAGGCGCGCCAAGGATCGGCCCGGTCTGGGTGCTTGGGCGTCGGGCAGGGGGCCGCGCGGTGCGACGATGGGGTGCGCCCTGCGGCTCGGGTCGGACGGCGAGGCCTGGTTTGCGCGCCAGGGTGACCAGACCCAGCGCTGCGAGGACGACACCACCTGGCGCCTTCCGGGGGTGACGGCCTGCTCCACGCCCGACCGGGACCCGACGTTGACGACCGCTGCCACCTGCGCACCCGGCACGACGCTGGCGCCCAGGGCGAGGTCTGGCAGACCTGGGACGCGCGGCTCGATCGCGAGGTGGCGATCCAGATCAGCCTGCGGAGCGACGACCTCGCCTGGCAACGCGCCGACCGCAAGATCGCCGTAATCGCAGGCCTGGAGCACCCGGCGGTGGTGCCCCTTGCTCACCGGGGCGGCGGTGCGACGGCGCAGGCCCATGAACCTCGACGTCCTGAAAACAGAGTCCGCCGATCGCTGAACAGCAGGCCGCGCGCAGCGCCTCAGCGCGCAGCGAAGAGCGCGTCACCCACCGCATTCAGGCTGGCCAGATCGTGCACCTCGCCCGGCAGGCGCGGCACCTCCCAACGCTGCTGAACCCGGGTCAGGCTGCGCTCCAGCTCAGCGACGAGGCCAGCCTCGATCTGCGACAGCTCGCGCAGCCGCCGGTGGGCGGCGCCGAGGCGGGCCAGCACCTGAGCCGCGGTGTGGGGCCCAAGGTCGGCGGACTGGCCCGCGGCCAGCGCGCCGAGGAGGGCGGCCGGGTCGAGGGGGCTGTCGGAGACCCGGTGGCGCTGGTTGACGATGACGCCCGGGTTGCGCATGCCGCGGCTGCGCAGCTCTTCCAAGAAGAAGCGGGCCACGTCGAGGCTGGGGCTGGTGGGCGCCGACACGACGAGGAAGGCGGTGCGCGGATCGTGGAAGAGCTTGACCACGGCCTCGTGGCGCTCGCGCATGCCATCGTAGAGGTCGCGAAAGGCGACGAAGAACTCGCGCAGCTCGCCCAGGAATTCCTCGCCGAAGATGTAGGAGAGGAGCTTGAACAGAACCGCCGAGGTGCCCATCAAGAAGCGGCCCATCACGCGGCCGGGGTCCTGGGTGGACAGGAACCACTTCATCACGCCCTTGTCGAGGAAGCGGGCCAGTCGACCGGGGGCGTCCAAAAAGTCGAGGGCGTTCTTGACGGGCGGGGTGTCGAGGATGACCAGATCGTAGCGGCCGCCGAGCACGAGATCGTAGAGCTTCTCGGTGGCCATGTAGTCCTGGCTGCCGGCGATGTTGTCGGCGATGGCCCGGTAGATGCGATTGTGCAGGATGCTGTCGCGGGCGGCCTCGTCGGGGGAGAGGCGGGCGATGAGATCGTCGAAGGTCTTGCGGTTGTCCAGCATCATCGCCCACAGCTCGCCCTTGGCGTCGGGCAGGGCGGAGAGATCGATGCGGGCTTCGTCGTTGCCAAAGCGCTTGAGGCCCAGCGAATTGGCGAGGCGGCGGGCTGGATCAATGGTGAGGACGATCACCTTGCGCCCCTCGCGGGCGGCGCGCAGGGCCAGGGCGGCGGAGCTGGTGGTCTTTCCCACCCCGCCCGAGCCGACACAGATGACGAGGCGGTTGCTGCGAATGATGTCGCCGAGCGTCATGGGGCCCTCTCGGCCAAGGCCTGGCGCTGAAGCGCCGCGGCGAGCTGGCGGACGACCTTCTCGGGGCCGCCCTCAAAGCCGCCCAGGGAGCCCAGGCGGGGCAGAACGATCAGGCCAGCGCCGACCTCGGCCCCCAGCCGGGTGATGGCCTCGGCCGTGGCGACCTCGAGATCGGCCTCCCACTGGCCCGAGAGGAGCAGCTCGGCGGCGGGGCCGTGGAGCCCGAGCCCGCCGAGGCGGCTGATCAGCCTGCGCTCATCGTCGGAGAGCGAGGGGCTGGCTGCGCGGTTGAGCACCACGGTGGGCCGGGGCAGCTCAGGCACCTCGTGGTGCAGCTTCTCCCACAGCTCGATCGTCTCGTTCACCACCATCTCCTCGGGCAGGGCGACGATGATGAGGCCGGTGGTGCCAGACTTGAACAGTCGGAGCACCTCACTGGCCCGCTTGCCCACCGGGCCGCCCGGCATCAGCGAGACGGCGACATGGGGCACCCGCAGCTCGCTGACGGCGTGGCCCGAGGCGGGCATGTCGACGATGACCTGATCGTACTGCTCGGTGAGGGTGAGCAGGCGCGAGAGGACCATCGTCTCGCGGGCGCCGGGGGTGGCGTCGAGGAAGGTCTGAACGGTCTTGTGCTCGAGGATCAGCTTGACGAGGCGCTGGGCGGGGACGGTGCGCTCCAGCCACTCGGTCAGGGCCTCCCGCCAGGTGATGTTGCAGACGTCGAGGTTGGGGGCGACCCGGGCGGGCTCGTAGACCGGGGCCCGGCCAAAGATCGCGGTGAGGGAGGGCTGGAAATTGTCGATCTCGACGACAATGGTGCGCCGGCCACGCTCGGCGGCGAGGCGACCCAACGCTGCGGAGAGCGTGGTCTTCCCCGTGCCCCCCTTGCCGGTGACGAGGAGGAGCTTGCGGCTGTGGAGGGCGGTGGTGATCACGCTACCAGACCATGGCGGTGGCGCCCCAGGTCAAGCCGGCGCCGAAGGCGGCCAGCACGACGTGGTCGCCTTCTTGGATGCGCCCTTCTTGCACGGCCTCGTGCAGCGCGATCGGGATGGAGGCCGCGGTGGTGTTGCCGTAGCGCTGGATGTTGTTGAAGACCTTCTCCGGGGGCAGCCTGAGCAGCCGGGCGACCATCTCGTTGATGCGCAAGTTGGCCTGGTGGGGAATGAGCATGTCGACGTCGGCGAGGCTGAGGCCATGCGCGCCCAGCACCTCGTGGATGACCTCGGGCAGACGCTGCACGGCGGCCTTGAACACGGCCTGACCGTTCATGCTGGGGTAGTGCTTGCGGGCGGCCATCATCTCGGCGGTCAGTCGCGGATTGTTGCGGCTGGCCGGGGCCTCCAGCATCAGGATCTCGTAGTTGCTGCCGTCGCTGTGCAGCTTGCTGCCGAGGATGCGGCGCTCGCCGTCGGTGGCGGTGAGGATGGCGGCGCCGGCGCCATCGCCGAAGAGCACCGAGACATCGCGGCCGTGGGTGCTCAGATCGAGCCCGCTGCTGTGGACCTCGCCGCCCACCACCAGCACCGTCTTCATGGCGCCGGTGCGGATGAACTGGTCGGCGATGGACAGGCCGTAGACAAAGCCGGTGCACTGGTTGCGGATGTCGAGGGTGGCGATGCCCGGCAGGCCGAGGCGCTTTTGCAGCAGGCAGGAGGAGCCCGGAAAGTTGATGTCGGGAGACAGGGTCGCGAAGATGATCATGTCCAGATCGCCGGGCTTCAGGCCGGCCTCGTCCAAGGCCTGCCGGGTGGCGTGCTCGGCGAGCTCGCTGGCGCCAACGTCACCGTCGACCCAACGGCGCTCTTTGATGCCGGTGCGCTGCTGGATCCACTCATCGCTGGTGTCCATCAGCTTGGACAGATCTTCGTTGGTGACGACCCGTTCGGGCAGGTAATGCCCCAGGCCAACGATCCGGCTGGCGCGCATGACTCCTCCTGTCAGATGTCCAGGTTGCGCACGTCAAGGGCGTGGTGCTGAATGAACTCGCGGCGGGGATCGACCGCGTCGCCCATCAGCAGGCTGAAGATGTGCTCGGACTGCACCGGATCGTCCTGCACCACCTGCATCAGGGTGCGGCGGGCCGGGTCCATCGTGGTCTCCCAAAGCTGCTCAGCGTTCATCTCGCCGAGGCCCTTGTAGCGCTGGATCTCGTAGCCCTTGCGCGCCCCGTCGAGGATGGTGCTGAGCAGCACCCGCCAGGAGCTGGCCGAGAGCGTGGAGTTGGCGAGGTCGACCGGCAGGGGCAGCTCGGCGTGCAGCTCGTCGACGAGGCGGCTCAGGCCGTCGGCGCTGTCGAGGTTGGGGGTGAGGCGGCTGCGGCGCTCCTGGCCGTTGCGCAGGGTGACCACGTCGAGGCAGAAGCCGTCTTTGTCGGGCAGCAGGTCGATCGAGGGGACGTGCAGCTCGGGCGCGATGGTGTTGAGCCGCTCCTTCAAGGCGGCGGCGCAGGCGGCGGCGGCCTCGCGGGTGGCGAGGAAGCGGCGGTGCGCGCCGATGGCGAACCAGGCGTCTTGGACCTCCACCATCACCTTGCGGCCCATGCGCTCGACGTGGCCCACGTAGCGGCGCACCTTCTCGACGATGGGGGCCAGGGCCTCGCCTTCGAGGAGGCTGCCGTCGGGGCGGCGCAGCACCACGCTTTTAAGGCCCTGGGCCATCAAGAACTCGTCCAGCGCGTTGTCGTCCTTCAGGTAGGTCTCGCGCTTGCCCTTCTTCACCTTGAACAGCGGCGGCTGGGCGATGTGCAGGTGGCCGCCGGTGAGCAGGCCGGGCATCTGGCGGAAGAAGAAGGTGAGCAGCAGCGTGCGGATGTGGCTGCCGTCGACGTCGGCGTCGGTCATGATGATGATGCGGTGGTAGCGCAGGCGCTTGGGGTCGAAGTCGGGGCCGATGCCCGTCCCCAGCGCCGAGATCATCGTGCGGATCTCTTCATTGCCGAGCATGCGGTCGTAGCGCGCCTTCTCGACGTTGAGGATCTTGCCGCGCAGGGGCAGGATGGCCTGGGTGCGGCGGTCGCGGCCTTGCTTGGCGGTGCCGCCGGCGGAGTCGCCCTCGACCAGGTACAGCTCACACTTCGCCGGGTCGCGCTCCTGGCAATCGGCGAGCTTGCCGGGGAGATCGCCGCCTTCCAGCGCGCTCTTGCGGCGGGCGAGGTCGCGGGCCTTGCGGGCGGCCTCGCGGGCGCGGCTCGCCTCGATGGCCTTGCCGATGATCGACTTGGCCACGCCGGGGCTCTCGTCGAGGTAGTAGCCCAGCTGCTCGGCGACGATGCTCTCGACGATGCCCTTGACCTCGGAGTTGCCGAGCCGGATTTTGGTCTGGCTCTCAAACTGCGGGTTGGGGATGCGCACCGACAGCACGCAGGTGAGCCCCTCGCGGATGTCGTCGCCGGTGATGCTCTCGCCCTTGGCCTCTTTCAGGTAGTTGCGGCCGGTGGCGTAGGTGTTGACCACGCGGGTGAGCGCGGCCTTGAGCCCGCTCTCGTGGGTGCCGCCCGAGGATGTGTAGATGTTGTTGACGAAGGAGAAGGTGGTCTCGGCGTAGGCGCTGGTCCACTGCAGGGCGGCCTCCACCTGGATGGCGTCCTTCTCGCCGGCGAAGAAGACCGGCTCGGGGTGCAGGGTGGTGCGGCCCCGGTTCAGGTGCTCGACGAAATTGCGCAGCCCGCCCGCGTAGTTGAAGCGCTCGGACTTGTTTTCGCGCCGGTCTTCGATGTGGATGGTGAGGCCGGGGTTCAAGAAGGCCAGCTCCTGGAGCCGGCGGTGCAGGGTCTCGTAGTTGAAGACCGTGCCCTCCTTGAAGATCTGCGGGTCGGGCTGGAACCAGACCTTGGTGCCGCGCTGGTCGGAGTCGCCGAGGCGGGCGAGATCGGCGTCTGGGGCGCCGCGCTGGTAGCGCTGGCGGTAGTGGCCGCCGTCGCGCCAGATGTCGAGCTGCAGCCACTCCGACAGGGCGTTCACGCAGCTCACGCCGACGCCGTGCAGGCCGCCCGAGACCTTGTAGGAGCTCTTGTTGAACTTGCCGCCGGCGTGCAGCACGGTGAGCGCCACCTCGGCGGCGCTCTTGCCCATCTCCGGGTGGATGCCGACGGGGATGCCGCGCCCATCGTCTTGCACGCAGAGCGAGCCATCCTCGTGGATAACCACCTCGATGCTCTTGCAGTGACCGGCCAGGGCCTCGTCGACCGAGTTGTCGACCACCTCGTAGACGAGGTGGTGCAGGCCCGAGGCGCTGGTTGAGCCGATGTACATGGCGGGGCGCTCGCGGACCGCCTCCAGCCCTTTGAGCACCGTGATGCTGTTCTCGTCGTAGTCCGCCGGACGGGGCGCTTCGCCCAGGTCCGGGTTGTCTTTGGGGTCCATTCCGTCCGTGCTCCACATGCGCCGCGCGAGTTCCTGCGCGCAGGGGGCTCGCGGTTGCGCGATGCCCTGCGCGCCGTGGCGCCGGAAACCCCCCACCTACCCCGGCGCGGCAGTCCCTTCCACCACCCGCAGGCGGGCCGTGTCGGCGGCGGGCAAGGGCCCCAGCCAGGCCGGATCGGTGGTGGTGATCCACACCTGATGCGGCAAGGTGGCCAGCAGGGCGACAAGGCGCTCCATGCGCCGGCGATCGAGCTCGCTGGTGAGGTCGTCGAGGAGAAAGAGCGGTGGATCCCCGCCCCGCCGCGCGGCGGCCAGCACCTCGGCGAGCTTGAGCGCCAGCACCAGGGTGCGGGCCTGGCCCTGGCTGGCGAAGGCGCGGGCGGGCTGGCCGGCCAGGGTCAGCTCGATGTCGTCGCGGTGCGGGCCCACCAGCACGATGCCGCGGCGCAGCTCGTCGCCACGGGCAGCCTCCACGGCGGCGGTCAGATCGCTGGCGGCGGGGCCGACGCGCCGGATGCCAACCTTGCCCGGGACGCCGGCGATGGCGCCGTGCGCCTCGTCGACCAGCTCGCCCAGCCCGGCGATCACGCGTTCACGGCGGCGGATCAGCCGGGCGCCGGTGTGGCAGAGCTGCTCGTCCAAGGTGTCGAGCAGGGCGTGATCAACGGCGGCGTGGGCCACGGCGCGGCGCAGCAGGGCGCTCTTGTGCTGCACGATGCGGTGGTAGGCCCGCACCAGCTCCAGGTGCCCCGGCTCGGCGGTGAAGGCGGCGCGGTCGATCAGCTCGCGGCGGCCGGCCGGCTCCCCGCGCACCAGCTCGGCCAGCTCGGGGTGAAAGAGGATGGCGCGGATCACGCCAAACCAGCCGGTGAGCGTGCTCTGAGGCTCACCATCGAGGAGCAGGGCGCGCTCCTTGGCGCCGCGCCGCCACTCCAGGCGCCGCAGGCCCGAGCTGCCCTGCACCTGGCCGACGATGCGGGCCAGCGGCGCGCCCTGGCGGATCAGGCGGGCGGCGCGGGCCTCGCGAAAGCTGCGCAGGGTGGCCAGCATGCCCGCCGCTTCGAGGAGGTTGGTCTTGCCCTGGCCGTTGTCGCCGTGCAGGACCACGAAGCGGGCCCCGGTGTCGAGTTGGGTGGCGCGCAGGTTGCGCCAGTCCCAGACCTCCAGGGCGGTGAGGCGCACGACCGCCTACTCCAAGCGCATCGGCATCACGACGAAGAGGCAGTCATCGCGATCGACGACGCGCACGATGCAGGGGTCGAGGGCCTCGCCCAGCTCGAGGGAGATCTTCTCGGCCTTGGTGGCGGCGAGCAGATCCTGGAAGAAGGTGAGGTTGAAGCCGGTGAGGAGGGGGCTGCCCGACAGCTCGATGGGCACCTCACCGCGGACATCGCCCGCTTCGACGTTCTGGGCCGAGAGCACCATCCGGTCGGCCTCAAAGCTGAAGCGCACGAGGTGGTTGCGGTCGTTGGCCATGACCCGCACGTTCTTCAAGGCCTCCAAGAAGCCCTTGGACTCCACCACCACCTTGCGCTTGAAGTGGGCCGGCAGCACCTGGCGGTACTCGGGGAATTCTCCCTCGATCAGCCGGCCAAAGAGGGTGAGGCCCTCGGTGTGGAAGGTGGCGGTGCGCTCGCCAAAGCTGACCTCCCAGTTGGCGTCGTCCACGTCGGCGAGCTTGCGGACCTCGTTCAAGGCCTTGCGGGGCAGCAGCATCTTGCGGCCGAGGCCGAAGCGGCCTTCGTAAAGGGCCTCGCTGTACGACAGGCGGCTGCCGTCGGTGGTGACGAAGCGCAGGCGGTTGCCGCCGTCGGCGTCGACCACCTCTTCGGCGTGGGCGCCGTTCAAGCCATAGCGGTTGTCGTCGTTGGAGACCGAGAAGAGGCTCTCGTCGATCAGCCGGCGCAGGTTGCGGCCGTTGATCTGCAGGCTGGCCTTGTCTTTGACCACGGGCACGGGCGGGTAGTCGTCGACCGCGCCGATCAGCATGTTGTGCTCGGAGCTGCCGCAGCGCACCGAGAGGCGGTTGCCCGAGACCGTGCGCAGGGTGACCACGCTGCCCGACAGCGCCTTGGAGACGGCGAAGAAGGTGCTGGCGTCGACGCAGACCTGGCCGGTCTCCCGCACGGCAGCGCCATAGTCGGCGACCAGGGTGATCAGGCTGTCGGTGGCGGTGAAGCGCACACCCTCGCCGCGGGCGTCGATCAACACCTGGGAGAGGGCCGGGTTGGAGGGCCGGCGCTCGACGATGCCTTGCACGCGGCCAAGGCCACGGACGAGGGCCTCCCGCTCGATGGTAAGTTCCATTGCTTCCTCGCAGGTGGCGGCGCGTGCTCAGGAGCCTTCAGGCCGAGGACGCCCGCGGTCGTGGGGTCAGGCCGCGCCGCGTATCCGGTCCGCCGGTTGGGGTCACCCTTCGGCCGCTCGGCTCGGGCCTACAAGGGGCTGGGAAAAAATGAAGGAGTCTTTTGGATCTCGTAGATCGATCCATAGATGCCTGTGGACGCTGTGGATAAAGTCGAGAATGTCGATGGATGCGTTGTTGTCGAGGCTATCGAGATGTGGAACGAGGGTGGACAAGGCGGTGGAACATCGGGGTCAGGCTGCTCACAAGGTAGGTCGGCTGATCTTTCCCGCCGCTTGTCCACAGGGCGTTGGGCCTTGTGAGGCGAGTCATCCATAGAGTTATCCACAGCCTGTGGATCACGATGGGGACAACTCCGTGAGCGGCGGCGCTGTCGGCACCGAGATCCACGGGGGATCGCTGCAGCGCGATCGGGAACAAGCGGCCTACAAGCCGAGGTTTCGGGCCAGGGTCGTCAAGGTGTTGCGCAGGTCCACGTCGCGCTCCATCTCATCGGCGACCTTCTTGCAGGCGTGCTGGACCGTGGCGTGGTCGCGGTCGAAGACGCGGCCGATCTCCGGGAAGGACAGCTCGGTGTGCTTGCGCACCATCCACATCGCCACATGGCGGGGCCGCACGAGCTGCTTGAGGCGGCGGTCGCCCTTGAGGTCGCCGACCTTGATGTTGTAGAAGTCGGCCACCGATCGGATGATGTCTTCGGCGTTTGGCGCGCTGGTGCTGTCGGCCAGCACGCCGCCGAGGTGCTGGCGGGCGAATTCCAAGGTGGGTGCCTGGCGGTGCAGGCGCACCAGGGCCGAGAGGCGGTTCAAGATGCCCTCGACCTCGCGGATGTTTCCGCGCACCCGGGCGCCGATGTAGTTGCACAGCTCGGGCGGCAGGTTCATCCCGCCGTCGCTGGCCTTCTGCTGGATGATGGCCACCAGGGTCTCGACGTCGGGGGCCTGCATGTCGGCGAGCATGCCGCTCTCGCAGCGGGTGCGCAGGCGGGGTTCGAGGCCCTTGATCTCGCGGGGCAGCACGTCGGCCGTGAAGACGATCTGTTTGCCGCGCTCGCGCAGCCACTCGAAGGTGTGGAAGAGCTCCTCCTGGGTGCGCTCCTTGCCGGTGAGGAACTGCACGTCGTCCATCAGCAGCAGGCTCGGCACCTTGCGGTAGCGATCGCGGAACTCCGACATGTTCTTGAAGCGGAGCGCCTCGATCAGCTCGTTCGTGAACTTCTCGGCGGTGGTGTAGAGGATCTGGCAGTGGGGATCCCGCTGCAGCACGGTGTTGCCGATGGCGTGCAGCAGGTGTGTCTTGCCGAGCCCCGTGCTGCCGTAGATGAAGAGCGGGTTGTACTGCGGGTGGCCGGGCGCCTCGGCGACGGCCTGGGCGGCGGCCTGGGCGAACTGGTTGCTGGCGCCGACGACGAAGTTGCGGAAGGTCTTGTCGGGGTGCACGCCGGGGCTGGTGGGCGTGGGCGGGCTGGCCGACAGCGGCTCTTCGGCCTCGACTTCGACGGCGGGGGCCGCGGCGGGCTCGCTCGGCGGCTCGTTCTCGTCGTATTCAAAGCGCAGGGTGAAGGCGGTGCCGGTGGCCTTGTGCAGGGCTTCACGCAGCTCGGGGAGGAAGTTCGACTCCACCCACTCGACGTAGAAGCGGTTGGGCGCCACGAGGTAGGCCCGATCCTTGCCCAGCGCGCTCAGGCGGAGGGGGCGAATCCAGGTCTCGAGGTTCTCGCTGTTGATCCGCCCCTCCAGGTGTTGCAAGACGGCGTCCCAGATCTGGTGCATTCTTCCGCCTGTGCGCAGGGATGGAGCGCGCTGTTGGGCGCGGGACCGCCCGCGCGTCGGGCAGGGTAACGAGCGAGGTCGCCGCACACAACGCGCGCGCCAGCGGGGTGATCCAGGGGTTGATCGGACTTGACCATGGAACGGGCCTGCAATAGGGGGCGGCGCCCATCAGATCGTCGGCATCTGCCGCGGCTCAGCCGTCCCCACCCCCCTGCCGACTGCTTCTCCCGATCAGGGTGAATTCGGCAGCGAGGCGGTCCGCCAACCAGGGCGGTGCGGGATGGGCCACTTGGAGGCCCGATGGCCGGTGATCGGGTGAATGGAGGTTTTCGTGAAGCGCACGTATCAGCCCAGCAACATCAAGCGGAAGCGCAGCCACGGGTTCCGCGCTCGTACCAGCACCCCGGGGGGTCGCAAGATCCTCGCCCGCCGTCGCGCGAAGGGCCGCAAGCGGCTCGTCCCGACGGTGGCCAGCAAGAACAACTAGCCCTCGGCCAGCGGAACCCGCGGGCGCTGCGCCTTCGCCGGACTGCAGACTACAAGCGGGTCCAAGGCAAAGGGCGCAAAGTCCGCTCGGCGAACCTGTTGGTGCTCTTCTCTCCGGGGCAGAGCCCAGCGAGCCGCATCGGGATCACCGTCAGTCGCAAGGTGGGCAACGCCGTGGTCCGCAACCGCGTCAAGCGTTGGCTGAGAGAGGCGCTCCGTCGGGAACGTCCGGCCTTGCTTGGGCGTTGGGACCTCGTGCTCATCGCTCATCCCAGCGCCGCGGCCACCAGCGCCGCGCTCCTCCGCGAGGAGGTTCGGGGTGTCTTCCTGCGGCTCGGGCGAGGGCGGGGATGAAGGTGACAGACCCAGTGGTGTGGACGATCCGGGGCTACCAGCGCCTGATCTCCCGTCACCTGCCGCCGATGTGCCGCTTCTCGCCTTCGTGCAGCCAGTACGCACTCATCGCGCTCCGCACCCATGGGGTGGCCCGCGGCAGCGTGTTGGCGGCCTGGCGGATCGCCCGCTGCAATCCACTCTCTGCGGGCGGCTTTGACCCCGTCCCCCCTCGCCCAGGTGAGATCCCCCTCGGAGGCGGACGTGCCCGGTAACGACCAGGACAAGCGGCTGCTCATCGCCGTCGTCCTGAGCATGATCGTTGTTTTTGTGTGGGGGCAGTTCTTCGCGCCCCCGCCGCCGCCGCCTGCTGCCGAGGTGGCGACCAGCGTGGCCGCCGCGACGACGACGCCGGTCTCATCGGCCTCCAGCGGGGCTTCTACGCCCACGGCGGGGGCCAGCGTGGTCGCGACCGTCCCCGCGGTGGGCCTGCCCCTGGCCGCCGATGGCTGGTCGGGCGAGGTGCACAGCCGAAACGGCGCCCTGCGCGGCGTCGCCATGACGGAGCACTTTGACTCGCCGGTGGTCACGCCCTGGTGGACCTGGCTCCTCGACAAGGTCACCGGCGGGGCCGCAGAGGGCTGGGAGCCCTACTCCGGCGGCGCCGATCGCCACAGCGTCCTCGAAGCGGAGGGCGCGCTTGGCCTCGCCGGCGCGGGCCCCTTCGATGACGATGGCGCGGGCACCGCGGAGGCCCCGGCGGCCTACACCCTGAGCCCGAGCGCCGATGGGGTGGTCGCCACCCGCACCCGCGCCGACGGCGTGCGCATCACCAAGACCTACCGCAAGGGCGAAGGCCCCTTTGGCGTCGAGCTGGTGGTTCGCTTCGAGAACACCGGCTCCGCCGCCCTGCCCCAGACCTGGGTGGGCGTGGTCGACCGGATGGGCGTGGCGGCCAACCAGTTCACCGATGTCTACCGGCCGATGGGCTACGCCGACGACGATTCGCTGCATGTCACCGACCTCGAAGACATGCAGGGCATCGAGGTGGAGACGAGCGCAGGGCCGGTCTCCTGGTTTGGCCTCACCGATCGCTACTTCCTGGCGGCCCTCGCACCGGTCGAAGAAGGGTCGGCGCGCCTCGTGATGGACGATCTGCCCGGCGGGCGGATGGGCTCCTTCCTGGTGGACGATCGCCCGCTCGGCGTGGGAGAGAGCCGTGAGG
This sequence comes from Alphaproteobacteria bacterium, assembly GCA_040376505.1. Taxonomy (GTDB): domain Bacteria; phylum Myxococcota_A; class UBA796; order UBA796; family UBA2385; genus JBEIQK01. The sequence goes on from JBEIQK010000026.1 coordinate 13,092, forward strand.
TGCGCTTCGTGGGCTTCCTGGGCCCGAAGAACCTCGACTACCTGAACCCGCTCGGCCACGACCTCGATCGCGCAGTGGACTTCGGCTTCTTCGCTCTCGTGGCGCGGCCGCTGCTCTGGCTGCTCAAGTTCGGCCAAAAGGTGGTGATCAACTGGGGGCTCGCCATTCTCCTGCTCACCTTGACGGTGAAGCTGGTGCTCTGGCCGCTTACCCAGTCCTCCTTTGAGTCGGGTCAGAAGATGCAGGCCCTGGCGCCCAAGCTCCAGGCCTTGCGCGACCTGCACAAAGACAACCAGGAGGTCATCGCCCAGGAGACGATGAAGCTCTACGCCGAGCACAAGGTGAATCCGGTGGGCGGCTGCCTGCCGATGCTCCTTCAGATGCCGGTCTGGTTGGCTCTGTACAATGTGATGCTCCAGAGCGTGGAGCTGCACAACTCCAGCTTCATTATCTGGAATGACCTCACCGCCGCGGATCCCTACGGCATCCTGCCCACCGCCTACATGGGCCTGATGTTCGCCCAGCAGTCGATGATGCCGATGACCGGCATGGATCCGACCCAGGCCAAGATGATGAAGATGATGCCGCTGATCTTCGGCATCTTCATGTACAACTTCCCGAGCGGGCTGGTGCTGTACTTCTGCACCAACATGCTGCTGACCATCTTGCAGCAGTGGCTCATCAAGCGGAACGTAAAGCCGGTCGGATCGCCGGCCTAGTCTACGGAGAGCATCCTCATGAGTGACGCGCAGCAGACGATCACCGCCGAAGGCCGCACGGTGGCCGACGCCGTAGCCCAGGCCGCCGCCCAGCTTGGGGTCGACCCCACCCTGGTTGAGCACAAGCTGGACCTCAGCCACTTCAAGACCGCCGATGGCCGCAGCCGGCCGGTCGACACGGTCAAGGTCATCGCCTGGGCCCGCAACCCCACCGCCGCCGCGGGCGCGGTGGCTGGTCGGGACTGGGTCCGCGCCCTGCTGGGCCACATGGACATCGAGGGCACCGTGGCGGTGCGCGTCGACGGCGACAAGGTCGCCGAGGTGCGCATCAACTCGCCGCGCGCCCGGCACCTCGTCGGCCGTCAGGGCACCAACCTGCGGGCGATCTCCCTGCTCCTCGACACCGTGATGGTGAAGAGCGCGCCGGGCTGGACCTTCCGGATCAGCGTCGACGGCGGCGAAGAGCGCCGGGCCGATGACCGCCCCCGCGATGACCGTCGGGATGACCGCCCCCGTCGCGACGACCGCCCCCGCGACGATCGCGCCCGCGACGACCGGCCCCGCGACGACCGGCCCCGCCGCGACGATCGCCGGGACGACCGCCCCCGCCGCGACGACCGCCCGCGCGACGACCGCCCCCGCCGCGATGATCGGCGCGACGACCGCCCCCGCCGCGACGACCGCGGAGAAGGCGGCCGCGAGCGCGATCTCGACAAGCTGCGCGAGCTCGCCCGCAAGCTCGCCCAGGAGTGTGAGGAGACCCAGGAGCCCGTGCGCCTGCGCCGCCCGCTCAACTCCTACGAGCGCCGCGCCGTGCACATGGAGATCGCCAGCTTCCCGCGCCTCGTCTCCGAGAGCGAGGGCGAGGGCTCGCACAAGAGCGTGCTGATTCGCCCGCGCACCGCCGACGACGGTGAGCCCGTCGCCGAGGGCTGATGGACACCATCGCCGCCTGCATCACGCCTCCGGGCCGCGGTGCGGTGGCGGTGCTCCGGCTCTCGGGGCCCCAGGCCCTGTCGATCGCGCAACGGCTCTGCCCCGGCGGCCCCCCCTGGCGGCCCCGACGGCAGAGCCTTCGTGCGTTTGTGGTGGAGGGCCAACGCCTCGATGAGGTGCTGGCGGTCTATCATCCCGGGCCCCACAGCTTCACCGGCGAAGACGTGGTGGAGCTCTCCGGCCACGGCAATCCGCTGCTGGTCGACGCCCTGCTCTCCGCCCTGCTCGGGGCCGGCGCCCGCCTCGCCCGGCCCGGAGAATTCACCCGCCGCGCCGTCGAGCACGGCCGGATGGGCCTCCTGCAGGCCGAGGCCCTCGCCAGCCTGATCGAGGCCCGCAGCGCAGACGGCCTCGCGCTGGCCCAGGGCGCCCTGGGCGGCCTCACCGAGGCCCTGGCCGTCCGCCTGCGCGAGGGCCTGCTCGACCTCGCCGCCGAGCTGGAGGCCCGCCTCGACAGCCCCGATGAAGACCTCGCCCTGCTCTCTGAGGGCGCCCTCATCGAGGCCCTCGGCGCCCTGGCCGCCGAGGCGCGCGCCGCCGAGGCCTCTTTTGGCGAGGTCCGCCGCGCGCTCCATGGCGCCCGGGTGGCCCTGCGCGGCCCCGTCAACGCCGGCAAGTCCAGCCTGCTCAACGCCCTGGTGGGCGCCCGCCGCGCCCTGGTGAGCCCCGAAGCGGGCACCACCCGCGATGTGATCGAGGTGCGGCTGATCCTGGAGGGGATGGAGCTGCACCTCCTCGACACCGCCGGCCTGCGCGCCGAGGCCGAGGGCATCGAGGCCGAGGGCATCGCCCTCGGCGAGGCGCTCACCGCAGGGGTGGATCTGACCCTGGTGGTGCTGCCCCTGCACCGCCCCCTCGACCCCGCCAGCCGCGCCCTGCTCGCCGCCACGGCCCCGACGGCGCGCCTTCTGGTGGGCACCCACGCCGATCTGCCGCAGCAGGCCGAGCTCGCCGTCGATGTCGCCGTCTGCAACCCCACCGGAGACGGCCTGCCCGCCCTGCGCGACGCCCTCGCCCAACGCCTGCGCCGCGGCCCGCGCTCCCACGGCGCCCAGGCCCAGGTGATCAGCGCCCGTCAGGCCGCCCTGCTGGGCGGTGTCGCCGCCGAAGCGGAGCGGGCGATCGAGGCTCTGTCTGGCGTGGCCGGCCCGGCGGTCGCCGTCCAGGCCTTGCACGACGCCCTGCTGCAGCTCGCCGAGCTCGTCGGCCAGGACCCGCGCGAAGAGGTGCTCGACCGGCTCTTCGCCCGCTTCTGCATCGGCAAGTGAGCCCGGCCCAGATCGCCTGAGATAGGATGGGCGCCACCGTTTGGAGCCCGCTTGACGCTGCGCACCCTCTTTGTGATGGACCCCCTCGACCGCATCAACGTCGCCGGGGACTCCACCTACATGCTGATGCTGGAGGCCCGCCGCCGCGGCTGGCTGGTGTGGTTCACCACCCCCAACGACCTCTTCGCCAAGGCCGGCCGCTGCTTCGCCCGGGCGAGCCGGGTCGAGGTGGAGCGGGGCCCGCAGCCCTTTCGCGTGGAGCCCGCCATCGAGCTCGATCTGGGCGATGTCGACGTGGTCTGGATGCGCAAAGACCCGCCCTTCGACATGGAGTACATCTTCTCCACCTACCTGCTGGAGCTGGTGCCCCCCTCCACCCAGGTCTTCAACCGGCCGAGCTCGCTGCGCGATGACAACGAGAAGATCATCACCCTGCGCTACCCCGAGCTCATCGTTCCCACGCTCATCACCCGCGACATCCGCCGGGCCGTGGCCTTCGCCCAGGAGGCGCCCGACCGCATCGTGATGAAGCCCTGGGACGGCAACGGCGGCCGCGGCGTGCTCGTCAGCCACAAGGGCGACGCCAACCTGAAGAGCATGTTCGAGCTGCTGAGCGCCGACGGCAAGGCGGCGATCATCGTGCAGCGGTACATCCCCGAGATCGTGCTGGGCGACAAGCGGGTGATCCTGGTCGATGGCGAGCCCATCGCCGGCATGCTGCGGGTGCCCCAGCCCGGCGACCACCGGGGCAACATGCACGCCGGGGCCATCGTCGAGCCCTGCGCGCTCAGCGATCGCGACCGCGAGATCTGCGCCGCCATCGCGCCGCACCTGAAGGCCGCCGGCCACCTCTTCGTTGGAATCGACATCATCGGTGGATGGCTCACGGAGATCAACGTGACCAGCCCCACCGGGATCCAGGAGATGAACCGCCTCTACGGCATCTCCTTGGAGTCGATCGTCACCGACGCTGTCGCCACCCGCTTCGCCGCCCTGGAGCCTCAGTCATGATGCGCGCCCTCGCCGCTGCCCTTGTGCTCTTCACCAGCCTGGCCGCCCACGCCGCCGAGGTCGAGCCCGAGGAGGACGCCCAGGAGGCCGTCGCCGTCGCACCGCCGATCCTGGTGCCGGCCTTTGTGGATCAGGCCAAACAGAACGCCTACAACAAGGCGCTCGAAGCCTACAAGGGCCGCGAGTTTCCGGCCTTTTGAGTACCTCGGCGCCGACGCGCTCAAGGTCGAGGCCCAGTTTGTTCACGATGTCCGCCTGGGCATCGAGAAGCTCTACCAGCGCGACTACAAGGGCAGCCAGACCCACTTCGCCGGCCTCGCCGAGAAGTACCCGGGCACCGCCCTCGCCCCGATGAGCGAGGTGCTGATCGCCCAGGCCCAGATGATGGAGAACTTCGACTTTCGCCAGGAGGCGGCCTACCTCGCCGCCCACAAGCGCGCCGTGGCCGAGCTGGAGACCGCGCTCCAGGCGCCTGGCAACGAGGCCTGGGAGAATTTCATGATGGCGATGGCGCTGGGCCTCAGCTCCATCCACCAGCTCCGCCACGAGGAGTACACGACGGCGCTCTCCCAGGGCCAGGAGGCGATGAAGCACGTCGAGTCGGTGAAGAAGCTGGCGCCGGAATTCCACGACATCCGGCTCGCCGAGGGCCTCTTCGCCTACTGGTCGAGCTCGGTCGCCCTCACCACCAAGGCCATCCCCTTCACCGAAGACAAGCGGGTCGAGGGCATCACGCTGGTCAAGCAGGTCGAGGGCCAGGGCACCTTCTTTCGCCAGCCGGCCTCGATCTCCCTGGCGCTGATCTGGCTCGAAGAGGGCCGCGCCCGCGACGCGGTGATCTCGGCCAACAAGGTGGCGCGGGCCTACCCGAGCAGCGTGATCGCCCAGATGGTGCTCGGGCGCGTGCACCTGCAGAACGGCAGCTACCCCGAGGCCGAGCGCGCCTTCAAGAGCGCCCAGGCCCTCAACCCCGAGAACCAGCGGGTGAACCTCAGCCTGGGCATGACCTACATGCGCTGGGGCAAGCTCACCGAGGCCGACGCCGCGCTCGACGCCTACCTCGCCGCCACCGACCTCAGCCCCGAGAACCGCGGCCAGGCGCTCTATGTCAAGGGCCGGGTGGCCCAGAAGCGCAAGGACACCCGCGCCGCCAAGAAGCTCTACGAAGAGGCCTGGAAGGAGGGCAAGGTGAAGAAGGCCAAGGAGCGGCTCGAGAAGATCGACTGATCAGCGGCTCGGCCGCAGGTCCTCGATGCGCAGTTGGGGCGTGCGCCGCCCGCGAAACTCGTTGACGGTCAGCTCGGCGACGAGATCGACGGGGCCATCGAGCAGATCGCGGTGCTCGGCGGCCCGCCACCACAGGGCCGTGCAGCCCCCCACCTGAAACTTGAGGTGCTTCTCTTTGAGCACCGTCACCGCGCTCGGGCGCACCCCGTCGAGGCGCAGGAGGGGGCGAGGGTTGCCCTTGCCGCAGGGCTCCAGCTGGGCGAGGGCCTCGGCCGCCGCGACGGTCAGCTCGGGCAGGGCGCAGGCGAGGTCGACGTCGAGGGAGGGCGCCTCCACCCCCAGGCGCGGCGCCGCCCAGTCGGCGAGGCGGCTTCGCAGGGCGGGGATGTCTTCGACCTTGACGGTGAAGCCGGCCGCCGCGGCGTGCCCGCCGTAGCGCAGCAGCAGGTCGGAGACCGCGTCCAGCGCGTGGACCGCGTGGATGTCGCCGGTGGAGCGCACGCTGCCATGGCCAAAGCCGCCGTAGACAGAGACGATCGCCGCCGGCCGGTGCACCGCCTCGCGCACCTTGGCCGCTACGATGCCGACCACACCGCGGTGCCAGCCGGCCTCCTCCTGGCCATCGACCACCACGAAGGCCGGCGGCGGGTCGGTGACCTGGGCCAGGGCCAGGGCCACCAGCTCCTCCTGGATGTCTTGCCGCTCGGCGTTGAGGCGGTTGAGCTCGGCCGCCCGGGCGCGGGCCTGGGCGGGATCCACCTCGTCGAAGAGCTCGATGATGGCGGTGGCCTTCTTCAGGCGCCCCGCGGCGTTGATGCGGGGGCCCACATAAAAGCCGATCGTGTCGCTGGTGATCGGCTCGCCGGCCTTGACCCCAGCCGCCTCCAGGAGCGCGGTCAGCCCCGGCGTGTGGCCGCCCTTGGCCAGCTCGGCGAGGCCCAGCGCGACGATCGCGCGGTTCTCCAAGGTGGACAGATCCACCACATCGGCGATGGTGCCGATGGCCGCGACCTTGAGGAAGCTGCGCATCAGCCGCTCCATCGCCGCCGGCTCGGCGAAGCGGCCCTTCCCGGACAACAAGGCCGTGGCCAGCTTGGTGGAGACGCCGCAGGCCGCCAGGGCGCCGTTTGGATAGCTGCAACCTGCCTGGGGTGGACAGAGCACCGCCACCGCCTCGGCGGGGACCTGCTCGCCGGCGGGCAGGTGGTGGTCGCAGACGATGACATCCACCCCCAACTCGCGGGCCCGGCGCACCGCGGCGTGGTCGCGCACGCCGATGTCGGCGGTGACGATCAGCCTGACGCCGTCGGCGGCGGCCTGCTCGGCGGCCCGCACGGAGAAGCCGTAGCCTTCTACAAAGCGGTCGGGGATGTGGTA
>JBEIQK010000981.1:0-2138 GCA_040376505.1 Alphaproteobacteria bacterium
CGCCGCCGCGCGCGGGGCGCGGAGCCGCTTCGCCGCCTCGCAGGCCGGCTCCTGGCCCGCCGTGCAGGCCTTGTCATAGGCCGCCTGCGCCTCCTGGGGCCGGCTGGCGCCGCCGGTGGGGTTGGACTGGGTGTGCAGCAGCTCACAGGCCCCGGTGCCCCCCTGGGAGCAGGCCTCGAGCAGGGCCGTGTGGTAGCGCAGCCCCAGGACCCGGCAGGCCGCCGCCTCCATGCCCTCCTGGCAGCGGGCCGACAGGGCCGCGTCGCTCTCCACCGTAAGGGGATCGGCCGCCACCGGCGCCGCCGCGGGTGTGGAAGGCGCCGGGGCCTTGGGGCAGCCCATGGCCAGAAGGAGGATCAACACGCGCATGAGGCTCCCAACAGGGCGCGCGTCGGGCGCGCAGGTTCTGTCTAACGAGTCGATCTGCTTGTCCAAAGGCCCTCCCACGATCGACAATACGCGCGCGCCACTCTCCGACGGCGCACAGGGGTTCCCATGTCGCCACGACGCCCGCAGCACCCTCCTTCGGCCCGCCGGCTCTCACTTGGAGCCCTTCTGCTGCCCCTGGCCGCCTGCGCGCTCGCCAAAGGTGTGGATTCTGGCGCTTCGGCCACGGGAGATTGCGAGATCAACTCGAACCCACTTAAGTTTGGCGACTTCGTCTTTGACGTGAAGGAGGGCCGCACCCACCTCAACGTGGTGGTGGTGGTCTTGGAGGATGACTGCGCGATCCCGGCCTCGGACTGGAGCTTTTCCTGCCCCTCGATCGACGCGTCGCTGTCGAGCGAGATGGACGGCTTTCGCCTGCAGCCCGACAAGGACGTCACCTTCGACCTCTACCTCACGAGCCAGCTCGCGACGGGCACCTACTATGAGTGCGGGCTCTTCTACAAAGACGGCGTCGCCGACACGCTCTCGCTCAACGCCCCCTGATCGGGCCAGAGCGCCTCGGGCTTCTTGCCCCGGGCGCGGAGCTGATCGGCCAGCCAGCCGGTCACCCGCTCCACCCCGATCGGCCCGGGCGAGAGTTGGGGGAGGGGATCAAAGGCCACCCCCACCACGGTCTCGGGCGTCACCCCCAGCTTGGTGGCCACATCGGCCAAAAAGCGCTCGCGATCGCGCTCGCGGAGGGTGTCGATCTTGTTCACCACCACCAAGGCCGGCCGCCGACGGGCGGCGCAGCGGCCCCACTCGTCTTTCTCGCGCTGGCGCACCCCGCCCTGGGAGTTGACGAGAAAGAGGTAGGCGTCGACGTGATCGAGGATGCCGCGGGTCTCCTCAGTGAGGTCCTGGATGACATCGCCCACCCCCGGCGTGTTCACCACCTCCAGCCCCTCGATCACCGGCAGCGGAAAGACGCAGACCGAGCGGGTGGAGCCGGCCACCGGGCTCACATTGCCGGTGTCGACGCCAAAGAGGGCCTTGATCGCCGCGTCTTTGCCCACCGAAGGCGGGCCCACGAGGCCGATCACAAAGCGGCGGTCGACCTTCTCACGCAGCTCGGCCACGCCGAGGATCGCCGGCAGCAGGGCCTCGTCGCGGGGGCGGAGCAGCCAGAGCAGGATGCGCAGCCCGGCCACCGGGGCCAGCAGCGGAAAGAAGACGTGGAAGATCGAGAAGACCGAGATCGCCGTGCTCGCCGCCTTGATCGGGGTGGAGACGTCGGGCGGCGGGCCCTTCAGCCGCTCCTCCAGGGCGTCGAGGTTGACCAGCTTCGACAGGCGGTCGGCGATCGAAGGGGAGGGGGCTCCCCGGAGCTGGAACCACCGCAGCAGCAGCGCCTCGGTGTCGGCGGTCTCCTCGGCCGGCGTCATGCCCAGGCGACGGGCGAGGCTGTCGACCACCTGCGCGTAGGGCGGCCCCTTCCAGCCATGCTTCATCAGGTTCTGCAGCTCGCCCACCCCGCTGCGGCGCAGGGTGGTGGCGATCTTTCGGGCCAGCGCGTCGCGGCCCTTGGGGATCGGCCACAGGCCGAGGCTTTGGGCCAGGGGCAGCAGCTCTTCGCGGTGGCTGCGCCGCAGCACCTCCTCCAAGGAGAGCAGCCGGGCGCCGGAGAGGGGGGCGCTCACGAGGTGGAGCCCACCTTGTCGCGATCCTTGTAGGAGAAGGCCTCTTTGTCGAAGACCTCGCGCAGGGCC
>JBEIQK010001151.1:0-1505 GCA_040376505.1 Alphaproteobacteria bacterium
AGCTGCCCGCCTCGATGTACTCGGCCAGCCGCTCCTCGGCGCCCTCGGGCAGGTAGTAGCCATTGTCATCGAGCCAGCGCTTGAGGTCTGTCGACTCTTCGGCCGACAGGATTGAGATGATGTAGCTGCCCACGAGGTAGGTGGCCTCAATGTCCACCGCCCCGCCGCCCTCTCCGCCGCTCTCGCCCGCATCGGCCATCGGATAGTCTTCCCAGCAGGGCACCACCGCCTGGTAGCCGCAGCCGGCGTCGTCGAGGCGGCGCGGCGCCGAGTAGCCGTCGAGCTGCGCAAAGATGTCGCTGTCGAGCGTGCGGATGTCGCCCTCCTCCAGCATGGTGGGCACCGGCAGCACGAGGGCGAAGTCCTGGGAGTTGCCCTCGGGGTTGATCGACACCGAGAAGGTGGTGCGCCCGTCCTGGTGCACCAGCACCACCTGCGCCGTGTCAAAGCTCAGTTGGGCCGGCGTGCCGGTGGCGATGGTGGGGCAGGCCAGGGCGGCCGGGCTGGACAGGGCGAGCAAAGCGAGCAGGGTGCGCATCAGGCCTCCAATGCGCCCCAGTGTCGACCCAAATCCGCGCGCCGTCAAGCCCCTTGTTGAGAGGCCCCGCTCAGTCGATGCCCCGCTTGCCGGCGATCCAGTACGTCTTCGTCTGCGCTCGGGGCAGACCCGCCGCCGTCAGCGCGGCACGAACCGACACAATCCGCGCCGCCCCACCGGTCAGCGCCACCGTCGCCCCCGGCATCGCCGCCAGCCGCGCCCCCACCGCCGCCACCACCGCCGCCGTCTGTTCACGCCCGAACACCTCAATCGGCCCCAACCCCACCGAGGCCGCCGCCGCCCGGGTGCCGCCCAGGTCGCCCGCCTCGATGATGGCCGCCACTGCGCCGGGCCGCTCTGCCGCGAAGGCCGCCGCCACCGCCACGCTGGTCTCGTCGCCGACGATCACCACCGGCCCCGGCGGCACCACCAGCGAGCGCTGGGGCCCGAGAAAGAGCACCGAATCACCCGGCGCCACCGTACCAAACCAGGCCGCTCCCGGGCCGCCCGCGCCCAGCCAGCCGAGGAGCATCGGGCCCTCGGCCGAGGGGATCGGCGTGTAGGTGCGCGTGTCATCGGAGGGCAGCAGCAGCTGCAGCTTGTCGCCCGCACCCCCCACCCCAAGGCCGGCGGGCAGCCGCAGGCGCCGGAAGCCGCCCACCTCAACGGCCTCCACCACCGTGGTCTGTGTCAGCAGGGCCGACGAGAGCAGCCGAAAGATCTTGCCTTTGGGGGACGACACCACAAACCTCCGAGCGGCCGGCGGACCTCGGCTACCCTGCGCACCGTTGGCCGAAGAGACAAGGCCGCGAGGACCCCAGGGCCAGAACCACGATCCCCTTCGATTGTAAACCCCGCGAGCCCCCTGGACCGCTCTGTTTTGACGGGGATACGGGCCGACCGAGGACCTCTTCCATGCCCGCCCCCACCCCCCCCCGACCGACCCCCACCCGTCTCCGGAGGATCG
>JBEIQK010000221.1:0-8791 GCA_040376505.1 Alphaproteobacteria bacterium
GGAGTCGATGTGAGCGAAGACAGCACCGCCGCCCAGATCGAGCGCATCCTGCACGAGGCCGAGATGAAGGGCGAGCGCCAGGTCAATCTGGTGCGGGCGGGCTTCTGGGTGCTCGGCCTGCTGAACCTGCTCGCGGTGCAGGGGGTCAACACCGTCGAGGCCAACCAGGGCTTTCTGGTGCAGATCACCCTGGCGCTGGCGGCGTCGGCCGGCCTGCATGTGTATCTGCGCAAGGTGGGCAATCGCTATGTGCCCAGCCTGAAGTACCTCACCATCACCCTCGATCTGGTGCTGCTGCACGCCACCGTGCTGCCGATGTCGTTCAACCACAGCGGCGTGGTCGAGTACCTCTACCTGATGATGCCGCTCACGCTGGTGCTGTGGAACATCCTGTCAGCCCTGCGCCACAGCGTCGAGGCCTGCCTCTTCTCGGCGGCGATGACCGCATTCCTGTCGAGCGGCGTGCTCGGCTACATCGTCGCCTTCAGCGATCTGCTCATCACCTCGCACTCCAGCATCGGCAACGGCGAGATCGCGCTGGGCGACGAGATCTCCCGGGTGGTCTTCATCGCCGTGCCGGGGCTCGCCGCCGCGCTGTTCGCCCAGCAGAGCCGCGGGCAGCTGCGGGCGGTGGCCGAGGAGTCGATGCGCCGGGCCGAGGCCGAGCGCCAGCGCGAGCGCCTCGCCAAGTACATGTCGCCCGACCTCGCCGAGCATGTGTTGGAAGACCCGCGGGCGATGGCCCTGGGCGGCTCGCGGCGAATCGCCACCATCCTCTTCTCCGACATCCGCAACTTTACGCCGCTGACCGAGCGCAGCGAGCCCGAGGAGGTGGTGCGCCTGCTCAATACCTACTTCACCGCGATGGTGCGCATCGTCTTCAAGTACGGCGGCACCTTGGACAAGTTCCTGGGCGACGGGCTGATGGCCGTCTTCGCCGTGCCCTTCGACCTGCCCGACGCCGAGCAGCGGGCGGTGGCCACGGCGCTCGAGATGGTGGAGTGGGTCGAGGCCTTCAACCAGCAGGCCGGCTTTGGTCCCACCTCGCCCAATCGCCTGCAGATCGGCATCGGAATCGCCACCGGGCCGGTCGTGGCCGGCAACATCGGCTCGGTCGAGCGGATGGAGTTCACCTGTATCGGCGACACCGTGAACTTCGCCTCGCGCCTGGAGGGCGTCACCAAGTCGGTGGCCTCGGCCATCGTGCTGAGCGAGTCCACCCACCGGGCGCTCAGCGGCCTCGTCACCACCTTCGCCCTGCCGCCGGTTCGCGTGAAGGGCAAAGAGGGCACCCCGCCCCTCTACGGCGTCGATCCCAACTCGGTTCGCGTCTCGCTCGAGCGCCTGCGCGCGCAGCTGGTCATCCCTGCCGCTTCCCCCGCGCTGCCACAAGGGCCGTCGTCGCGCTGAGCAAGGCCAGGGCGCCGCCAAAGAGGAGCAGCAGCAGGACCCCCTGGGGGATGCCGACATTGTCGGCCCCATCGCCGCGCAAGCCGAGCTTGAAGAGCTGGCCGGCGAAGCCCTGCTTCTCCCAGTTGCCCTTCACATAGGTCGTGACCGCGATGTACTCGCCGCACTTGATGAGGGCGTCGAAGCAGTAGCGTTGGAAGGTGACCCAGGTGGCGGCGGTGGCCAGCGGCCCCATGTCGCGTATCGACACCATGATCGAGCTGAAGGTGATCTGGGGGATCAGCAGCAGCGGCAGGGTGCCCACCGCCGCCTCGGAGCTGGTCCAGACCGCGCTCACCAGCAGGCCCACCGCGATGCCCAGCCAGCCGGTGAGCACGGTGGTGACGATCATCTCGGGCAGGCTGAAGTCATAGGCCCCCATGCCCACCGCGACGTACAGAAAGACCGAGAGCAGGGCGCACTGAATCGCCAGAAAGGCGCCCAGCACCACCACCTTGCTGCCGACATAGGGCAGCACCCCAAGGCCCACCCGCCGCTCGCGTTGCCAGATGATGCGGTCGCTGATCAGCTCGCGCACCCCCGCCGACATGCCAAACCACAGGCAGGAGAGCGAGAACATGAACAACATCGGCGTGGTGGGCGCCTTGAAGACGATCCACATCACCACCGCCAGCACCGGCGGCTGCACCACCAGCACCGCCATGCCGGTGCGGTCGCGCAGCTTCACCCGCAGGTAGCGGCGCGTGAGCGTGTTGAGCTGGCGCAGCAGCGATCGACGCATGCCCTGCTGCCCCGCCGGGGCCGCCCGGCTCACGCCCTCGATGCCGACGAGGTGCTCGCGGGTGGCGACGTACTTGCGGGCCGCCGGCCCCTCTCGGTACTCGCGGCCCCACTGCTCGGGGCTCTTGTCGTTGAAGCGGCTGAAGATCGCGTCGGGGGTGGGCACGCCAAAGGCGCGGGTGGCCTCGGTCGGCGGGCCAAACCAGGCGAGGCGCCCGCCCTTGGTGAGCACCAGCAGGTGATCGACCTGGGCCATCACCTCGGGCGTAAGATCGTGGGTGACCAGGAAGATGATCCGCCCGCGATCGGCGAGCTGTCGGATCAAGCGCACGATGTCCTGGCTGGCCCGGGGGTCGAGACCGCTCGTGGGCTCGTCGAGGAAGAGCACCCGGGTGGAGCGGGTGAGCAGCTCCTGGCCCAGGTTCACGCGCTTGCGCTGGCCGCCGCTGATGCCGCGGTTGAGCGCATCGCCGATGCGGCTCTTGCGGATGTGGGCGATGTCCAGCTCGCCCAGCACCCGGTCCACCTCACCCCAGACCTCGGCGTCGGTGACGTCGGAGGAGAAGCGCAGGCGCCCGGAGTAGAAGAGGCTCTCTTCGACCGTGAGCTCGGGGTTGACCAGATCGTCCTGGGGCACCACGCCAACCAGCGAGCGGTCGACCCCAAGAAGGTGGTGGAAGTCCGCCCCATCGAGCAGCACCTCGCCCCCATCGGCCGGCGAGATGCCGTTGATGGCGTTGAGCAGCGTGGTCTTGCCCGCGCCGCTCGGCCCCACCAGGGCCACCACCTCGCCCGAGAAGACCGTGAAGCTCACGTCGTCGAGGAGCGAGACCTCGCCGATGCGCCGGCGCAGGTGCCGCACCGACAGGGCGCTGAAGGTGCGCTCGCCCTGCACCACGAGGCGATCTTCGACCACCGACAGGGCGTAGGGGCCGATGCGCAGACTCGCGTCGGCGGCCAGGGGGGCCGAGCTGACCGCGGCGCCGTTCACCACCGTCGGCCGGCCGCTCCCCAGATCGACCACCCGCCAACCGCTGCTCTGGCGCACCAGCTCGGCGTGGCGGAGGGCCACCTGCGGGTCGGCCAGCACCACGTCGCAGCCGGCCCCCCGACCGATCACCAGCCGGTCGCCGGTGAGCGTGATCGGCCGCTCGCCAGAGACGTAGCGGGGGTCGTGCTTCTGGAGCAGGGCGGTGAAGAGCACCCCGTCGACCCCCAGCTCCAGGCAGGCCTGCTGCAGCCGGGCGATCTCGTCGGGGGTGACGCCGCCCTCGGCCGCGCAGACCCGAAAGAGGGTGTCGAGCAGCAGCAGGCTCTCGCTGGCGCCATGACGGGCGGAGAAGGACCGCAGATCGAGCTCTTCGGCGCCGTCGGCGTCGAGCCGGGCGGCGGCCTCTTCGCCGAAGCGGGCGCCGAAGACGCGCAGCTCCATCTCGCCGATCGCCGAGCGAAACTCCGGCCCCAAGGCGAGGCGCAGCAGCAGGCCGGCCTGCTCGGGCGTCATCGCCGTGCGCGCCAGCAAGCCCGCCGTCACCGCCGCCCGCTCATTGGGGGTGGGATCGGTGAGCTGGAGCGAACGAACGACGAGGCGCACGAAGACCGACGCGAAGGCGCTGCCCTCGGCGTCGGCCGTCAGGCCCTTCTCGGAGAGGACCTCGCGAAAGCGCTCTTCGAGACGCCGGGCCGCCATCCTGCCGTCAGCGGTAGGTCACGGCCATCGCGACGCCCGACTTCTGCGTCGCGTCGGTCAGGCCAGAAGCGTAGACCGCGACATAGTAGGTGTCGGTGCGGGTGGGCTTGTAGGAGAGCATCGGCTCGCGGTCGTCGCTCTTGTCGCGCAGGACCTCGTCACCCTTGGCGTCGTGCAGCACCAGATCGAGATCGGTGACGTTGGCGTCGCCACAGAGCCGGAACTTGTACTCGTTCCCCGCGTAGAGGGTGACGAGGTACACCTTGTGCTCGCCCACGCCCATCTTGGCGTTGGTGGCGGTGCGCACGGCCCAACCCTGGTCGTAGTCGGCCCAGATCTTGGTGCGCAGGCAGGTCTCCGCCTCTTTCACATCGGCGTGGGCCGGCGCAGAGAGGCCCAACGACATCAACAGCAGCATCGAGAGATGGCGCATCATGGCTCCTAATTCAACATCGAGAGGACAGCGCCGGTCGCGCTCTGGACCGTGGCGATGTCAGCCTCGACCAGGGTCTCCTTCTCGGCGACCGTCTTGAGCGTGGCGAGGGTCTCGTTGAGGCGGGCGACCACCTGATCGGGCGCCTTGTCCTTGCCTTCGCGGTTGACGTACTTCGTGAAGTGATCGACCACCGCCGGCTGACGGAGCAGGCCGGTGGCGGCCGGGTCGTACTTCTTGGAGGCGATCAGCGCGCTGGCGACGAGGTGGCTGCCTTCGAGCCAGGAGCCCGCCTGGATGAGGGGCACCACCCAGTCGCCGGCCTCATAGGTGAGCTCGGGGACGAGGATGCCCGACAGCTCGTCGATGTCCTTGAGGAGGTCGTCGCGCGAGACCGCGTCGTTGTTGACCGCCTCGGTGATGCCCGTGATGGTGTTGATGAGGTCGGGGCCAGCGCCCAGCGCGGTGAAGCCCTCCTTGAGGCGACCGAGGCGGGCGACCAGTTGGGCCTTGGGCGCCGTCTTCACCGTGAGGACCACGTCGGCCAGCACCACGCCGGTGCGAACGGCGATCTGGTCTTTGCTGGCGCTGTCCATCTTGATGTCGCGGTCTTGCACCAGGTCGGTGAGCTTGGCGTCGATGCCAGCGTTGGTGAGCGCCTTCTGCATCTCGGCCGGCGAGGGCACCAGCGCGGCGGGCTCCGAGGCGGCCATCAGCTCGGCGGGGTTCAGCTTGCCTTCTACGGGTGCTACGGCCACGGGGGCCTCCTTCGGGGCCTCGGGGGGCTTGGCCGGCGGCGGAGTCTCCCCGCTGCAGCCAAGGAGGAGAGCCAAGGTCAGGAGCCCGGCGTGCGACCAGGAAGGGCTGAGTTGATTCATGAAAGTTCCCTGCTCAACGAATCATGGGTAGGTAGAGGTTCGGGTGGGTGAGCCAATCCCTGTAGGGCTTGATGCACCCAGCGCCCCAAACACGCGCCAAAGCTACGCGGGATCGGGCCCTGCGGCAAGGCCCCCCCGCGCCGAAGGCTGGGGAGCCGGGCGCACGCGGAGGCGGCCGGTCACCACCACGCCGGCGTCGGGGCTCGACTCCGCTCCCAGCACCACCGCGCCGACAAAGCCCATCGCCTCGACGAGGGCGCGCAGATCGCGGCCCGACCGGCGGATCAGTGGCCAGAGGAGCACATCGTCGACGATCGGGGCGTCGCGACCCGGCGCGAGCCCGGTGAGGAGGACCATGCCGCCGGGCTCCAAGGCCGGCTTCAGCGCGCTCAACAAGGAGGCGACGAGGCGATCGGGCAGGTAGTCGCAAAGCCCATCCACCACGATGTAGTCAAAGGAGGCCCCCGCCGTGAAGCGGCCCTCCATCGCCATCGCCGCCAGATCGACCTCCTGGAGAGTGACCGAGAGTCCCGGCCGGCGCAGGGCCCCCTCGATCGCGCTGAGCGCGGCGCGATCGCCGTCGAGGACCCGCAGGCTGGCGCCCGGGCGGCTCAGGTGATGAGCGGCGCGCTCGATCAGGGGCCGGGCGCTGGCCCCCACCACCAGGATCGACACCGGACGATCGCCCGGCAGCAGGGCGCCGAGCGTGCGGCCGCCGAGCTCGCTGCGCCGCCGGATGCCCGAGGGCGTGGGCATCTGCAGCAGGGCCTCATCGAGGGCCAGCCCCAACTCCCCCTCTCCGGCCGGCCGGCCGGCCTGCACATGATCGAGCAGGGCGCCGCCGCCGGTGCGCCCCCCCGCGTCAAAGGCCAGGGCGCCCAGGCGAGAGCGGGCCAGCCAAGGCCGCAATTCGCGCCCCATCAGCTCGCCGGCGAAGGTGCGCTCTTCGGGCCCTGGGAGGTTGGCGATCCGCGCCCCCCCTTCGCTGACGAGCCGCTGGAGGGCCTCGGCCACAAGGGTCCGCGCCGACCCCTCGCCCGCCTGACGGCGCAGGCGATCGTCGGCTCCCAGCCAGGCCGCCACCACCTTGCTGGTGAGCTCCAGGGCCGCCGAACGGCCATCCATGCTGATCTCCTGGGAGCGCCGCGGCGAGAGCGAGCCGCTGGCCGCCGAGGCCGTGATGCTGCGGAGGCGATCGACGCTGACCTCGGCCAGGGCGCGAAAGAAGACCGCGGCGAAGTCCGGCTCGGCCGCCAGCACGCGGCTCAGCGCCTCATGCTCCCAAACCCGCACCACCACCTCGCCCTGGGCGCGCACGTCGGCCGAGCGGGGGGCGGCGTCCAGGAAGGCCACCTCGCCCACCACGGCACCCGGCGGCACCACGTGGAGCACCACCTCGGGGGTGGCCCGGCTGTCGACCACCTCCAGGCGGCCCTCTTCGATGAAGTAGATGTCGCCGCCCTTCTCGCCGCGCCGGATCAAAAACTGCCCGTTGGTCAGGCGCAAGGTGCGGCCCGCGGCCATCAGGCGTTCGCGGTTGGCGCCTGCGAAGCGATCGAGAAATTCCATGGCGGCTCCATCGGCGAGGCCCCTTAGCGCCCCGACGCCGGGCCGGCCGCCGCCCCGCTGGATAGGCTCGCGCGATGTCCACCCGCGACGACGTGCTCCGTTGGGACCGCGACCATGTCTGGCACCCCTTCACCCAGGCCGAGGAGTGGGAGGCCGACCCGCCCCTCGTGATCGCCGCCGCCGAGGGAGTGTACCTCATCGATCTCGACGGCCGGCGCTACCTCGACGGGGTCTCCAGCCTCTGGACCAATGTCCACGGCCACCGCCACCTCGCCCTCGACGCCGCCGTGCGCGATCAGCTCGACCGGGTCGCCCACAGCACTCTGCTCGGCCTCGGCAGCGTGCCCAGCGCCACCCTCGCCCGGCGCCTCGTCGAGCTTGTGGCGCGGTTGCCCGGCGAAGGCGCCGCCCTGGAGCGGGTCTTCTACTCCGACAGCGGCAGCACTGCGGTGGAGGTAGCCCTGAAGATGGCCTTCCAGGCCCAGCAGCAGCGTGGACAGTCCGCGCGCACCCGCGTGGCGGCCTTACAAAACGCCTACCATGGCGACACCCTGGGGGCCGTCTCGGTCGGCGGCATCGAGCTCTTTCACGGGATCTACCGCCCCCTGCTCTTTCCGGCTCTGCGCCTGCCAGCCCCCGAGCGCCCCGACCCCGTTGTGGAGGCCGCCTGCCTGCGCGAGGCCGAGCGGATCTTCGCGGCCGAGGGGCACACCCTCGCCGCCCTCGTCGTGGAGCCCCCTGGTGCAAGGGGCGGCCGGCATGCTTCGCCACTCGCCGGCCTTCTTGGATGCCCTGATGGGCCTCGCCCGCAGCGCCGGGGTGCTGATCATCGCCGATGAGGTGGCGACCGGCTTTGGCCGCACCGGCACGATCTTCGCGCTTGAACAGTGCCACCACCGTCCCGACCTGCTCTGTCTGGCCAAGGGCATCACCGGCGGCTACCTGCCCCTCGCCGTCACGATGACCACCGCATCTGTCTACGAGGCCTTTCGCGGGCCCTACGCCGCCCTGCGCACCTTTTTTCATGGCCACACCTACACCGCCAACCCCCTCGCCTGCGCCGCTGCCCTGGCCAACCTGGAGCTCTTCGCCGATGGCAGCCTGCTGGCCAGCCTGCCCGAGAAGATCCAGGCCTTGGAGCGCGCCCTCGCCGCCCTTCCCAGCGTCTGGGTCTCCGAGCGCCGCCAGACCGGGCTGATGGCCGGTGCCCTGCTGCGCGATCCGCCGCGCCCGCGCTTCGCCCACGAGGTCTGTCTTCGTGCTCGGCGCCACGGCGTGATCGTGCGGCCCCTGGGCGATCTGATCGTCTTTATGCCGCCCCTCGCGATGCGACCCGATCAGATCGCCGAGACGGTGCAGGCGGTGGGGAGCGCCCTGGCTGAGGCCTGGGCATCGGGGCCCCCATGAGGCGCCTGCTCCCCCTCCTCGCGGGCCTCGTCTTCGTCGGCGGGCTCGTCGACGCGGGCCTGCGCCGCTGGCTCTCCGACGACGCCTTCATCTCCTTTCGCTACGCCCTGCACGCCGCCGCGGGCCATGGTTTTGTCTACAACATCGGCGAGGCGGTGGAAGGCTACACAAACTTCCTCTGGACGGCCCTGCTCAGCCTCGGCATCCGGGCGGGCCTGCCGCCCGAGGCCCTCTCGATCGCGCTCGGACTTTGCTCCTTTGGGCTGCTGGGCGGGCTCCTCGCCCGGTCGAGCCAGCAGATCGCCGCCGAGCGGGGCGCCGGGCCCACCTACCTCGCCCTGATGGGTCTGTTTACGATCTCCACCGCCCGGGACTTCGCCACCAGCGGGCTGGAGACGGCCTTCTTTCTGCTGCTGATCACCGCCACCCTCCTGCGATCGGCGCGGGCGGAGACCGAGCGCGACTGGGCCCGCGTGGGACTGCTCGGCGCCCTGGCGGCGCTCTGTCGCCCCGACGGCCTGGGCTACCTCGCCCTCGCGCTGCTGCCGGCCCTCGCCCGTCCGCGCGCCCTCCTCGCCGGGCTGGCCGCGCCCATCGTGCTGGTCGGGCCCTATGCGCTGTGGA
>JBEIQK010000206.1:0-9166 GCA_040376505.1 Alphaproteobacteria bacterium
CCGCGGCGCCGCGGCGCGCTCGCCCAGAACCTGTGCCTCCACAGGCATTACGCGTTCGCGCACAAAAGTCCGGAGCTGTTCGACGCGAAGCTGCGCAGCCGGTGAGAGAGCAAAGTCCATTCAGGCTCCAAAGACTGTAGGTTTTCGCCACGGTGCCGAAGCCACCTACTGCACCGGCGCAAACCGCGCAGGATCGATCCGCCGCTGGCAGGGGTTACCTGTCCGAACCGACCGGATGGAACACCATGACCCACTTCAAACCTTCGCTCGGCGACGAGCTGCGTCGACGACAACAACAAAACGTGGACGCGCTCCTCGCTGAGGCCGAACGGATCGAGGCCTGGCTGGCCCTGCAGCTCCCCGATGGCCTCGCGCCCACACTCCACGCCCGACAGGCCGAGGTCGGAGCGTCGCTGCTCCAGCACCTGCGCGCCTGGCGGCGGGCGGGCGGCGGGGTGCAGCTGGCCGATCCAGCGCCCCTCTTCGAAGCGCCGACGGAGGCCGCGGCGGATCCGGAGCCCGCCGACGCGCCCGCCCCCGAAGAGGAGGCCGCGCCCAGCGCCGTTGCAGCGCCGCCCCCCAAAGAGGCTGCGCCCGCCCCCCTGATCAGCGAGCCCGTCGAGGCGGTGCCCGCCGTGCCGCGTCCGGCCGACGTCAGTCCCCTGCCTCCGCCGGCGGCGCCGTCGGCCATCGCCGCCCTGAAGAGCCACCTGGAGAGCGGCGGGCGCTTCGGCACCACCGGCCTCACCCGCATCGACTGGCGCGTGCGCTTCACCAACATCCTGGGCGAGCTGACCACGGCGCGCAGCAGCGCCGACGAGGGCCTCGATCTGCTCAGCGTGATCGACTCCCGACAGACCTGGCCCGCCCTGCCGGGCCATGTGCTGGTGCTGATCATCAGCTACCTCGCCACCCGCATCCGCCACCTGCAAGACCGCGGCGAAGACCCCCGCCTGGATCAGGGCGTGCGGCGCCTCTCGGCCTACCAGCGCGACTACAACCCGGGCTTCGTCTACGGCCTCGCCCGCACCCACGAGCCGCGCCGGGACAACTGGCTGGCCGACTCCGAGGCCTACTGGGACGAGCTGCAGGCCTTGCTCCACGGGGAGACCGAGGCCGCCACGGCCCCGGCGCGCAAGGCGCCGCCCCCCCGCAAGGTGGTGGAGGGCCCCGAAGACGCCGATGACGACGACAGCGGGCCCATCCCGCCCGACTGGGAGTGGTTCTCCCGCACCCGCGGCAAGCGGGCGGTGATGGTGGGCGGCGACCCGCGCGAGCCCAATCGCCTGCGTCTGGAGGCCGCCTTTGGCTTCACCGAGCTGATCTGGGAGCGGGCCGAGCGCACCCGCAACAACCTCCAGATGATCCGCGAGCGCGTGAAAGCCGGCAAGCTCGACATGGTCATCGTGCTCACCCGCTTTGTGGGCCACGACGCCGACCACGTCATCCAGCCGGCCTGCAAAGAGATGGGCGTGCCCTTCATTCCCGTGCAGACCGGCTACGGCGTTCAGGGCTTTCGACGGGCGATGGAGCGCTTTCTGAGCCCGCAGACCTGAGGGCTCAGCCAGCGGCGGGCGGGTTGAAGCGCTGTCGCAAAAAGGCAGCCGCCGCGGCGAAGGCCTCGGCGGCTGCTGGCACGATGGCCAGCATCATCAACCAGCCGTGGACAAGGCCCTCTTCGCAGCGGTGGTCCACCGGCACGCCGGCCTCGCGCAGGCGCAGCGCATAGCGGTCGCCGTCGTCACGGAGGGGGTCAAAGCCAGCGGTCGAGAGGAAGGCTGGCGGCGCCCCGCGCAGGTCGGCCTCGTAGAAGGGGCTGGCCTCGGGGCGAAGCCAGAGGGAAGGATCGGCGCCATAGAAGCTGCCGAACCAGCGCAGATCGGCCCGGGTGAGCAGGAAGCCCTCGCCCATCTCGTCGGCCGAGGGGTAGTCATAGGTCAGATCGGTGGCTGGGTAGATCAACAGTTGGGCGCAGGGCCGCCGCCGGTCGCCCCGCGTGGCCAGCGCGACCAGCGCAGACAGATTGCCCCCCGCCGAATCGCCGCCCACCGCGATGCGCGCTGGATCGAGGCCATAGCCCTCTGCGCCATCGAGGAGCTGGCGCAGGGCGCCCAGACAGTCCTGCAAACCCGCCGGAAAGGGGTGCTCGGGGGCGAGGCGGTAGTCGAGCGAGATCACCACGCAGCCCGCCGCCTCGGCCAGCAGGGCGGCCGCCCGGGCGTGGGTCTCCACCGAGCCGATCACAAAGCCACCCCCGTGCAAGTAGAGGAGGCCCGGCGCCGCGCCGCGGGCCAGCCCCGCCGGCCAGAAGACCCGCGCGGGCCGCCCGGCCAGCTCCAGGGGCGCCTCGGTGACGGCGGGGGCCAGCGGCATGCCCAACTCGGCCGAGGCCTCCAGCATCTCCCGCGCTTCGGGCACGGTGCAGGAGGCGATCGGCTTGAGGCCGGCCTTGTCGTTGAGGGCCAGCAGGGCCTGCACCCGGAGGTCCAGGGTGCGGCCGCCGCGCACCACCGGCGCGCCCACCGCGCGCCGCAGCAGGCGGTCCGACATCCCCAGAATACCGCGGAGCAGGCTCCGCTCGATTCTACCGCGCACCGTGATCATCGTGACCTTGCTCCCCAATCCAGGGCCTTGGTGGCCCTGTTCTTCGTGCTTGAACAGCCTACACCAGGCGCCAGGTCAGGGTTGCGCCAATTGGCTTGATTGTGTCCATCGGGTTGCGCGACGGGTGGCTACCCTTGCGCGGTCAACCTGGAGAGACGCATGAACCGCTTGATCTGGCTCGCCCCCTTCCTGTTCGCCTGCGGAAAGGCCGCCGATGTCGACGCCATCCTCGAGCTGGAGGGCGACCCCGCCGCCGGCGAGACCCTCTTCGCCGCCAACTGCGCGAGTTGCCATGGCGCCGACGCCACCGGCGGCTCCGGCCCCGACCTCACCGGAGAGGACGAAGACGAGGAGTTCGTGGAGTATGTCCTCAACGGCGACGGCGACATGCCGGCCTTCGAGGGCGACCTCACCGACCAGGAGATCGCCGACATCCTGGCCTGGGTGAAAGAGCAGTAGGGCTCAGTCGGCGGAGAGCTCCCACCAGCCATTGAGTTGGGCGGTCTCTCCCCCGCCGCCGGCCGGGATCTCGTCAGTCCAGGCCACTTGAAGCTGGCCGTCGCCGGCCTCCCCGGTGACCTCGAGCTCGATGAGCTCGGTGCCGCCGCCGCCGCCGCCTCCACCACCTCCACCGCCCATCTGCACTTCGTAGGAGACGGTGCCCGTCACCGCGCCGGCCTCGTCCACGGCGCCGACGAAGGCCACGTCGAGATCGAAGCCGCCGCCGCCTCCACCGCCGCCCCCATCGCCTTCGCAGCGAAAGCCACCCGAGGCCAGCCCTTCGGCGTCAATCTCGATGGAGCCGGTGCCCTCACAGAGCACATAGTCCCACTCGCGCACCTCCATGCCGCCGTCGCCGGTCCAGCTCCCTTGGAAGGGGGAGGTGGCCGGGTCGCCGCCGTCTCCGGCGCCATCCCCGCCCGTGCCGTCGCCGCCGGTGACGTCGCCCGTGTCATCAACCGGGTCGCCCGAGCCGTCGTCGGTGATCTCGCCGTTGGCGCCAGAGACGGCGGCCTTGCCGCTGGAGCAGGCCGCGAGGAGGGCCAGGAGGAGGGAGGTGGCGCGTGACATGGGGCACCCAGGCGTGAAGGGAGGCCGTGGACGGAGGAAGGCAAGGCCAACAGTTCAGCACGCCGCATCCGGATGTGCAAGCGACGGCTGTCGTGACTGTATTTCCGATGAGTACCACCCCCCTTCAAGGCCCGCCGCAGCCCAGCAATCCGTAGGCTTCGAGCTGTACGGTCTCCCCCACCGCCGGCGGCCGCCAGGGGCCGAGGCCGTCGCAGGTGAAGGCCATCCAGACGTGGTCCGGGTGGTCGACCGGCCGGCGGAAGTGGACCTCGATCACGGCGGGCCGGCCGGCCTCGTTGAGCGCACGGACCTCTACGACAAAGCCGCTGCGCGCGATCGTCTCACCCACTGCGAAGGGCCGCGGGCCGCGCAAGAGCCGCTCGCTGCTGGTGGCCAGCCAGCCCCCCTCCGTGCGAATCCGCAGGGTGTCGTCGTCGACGCGCGTGTAGGTGTTGGGCCGTAAATTGGTGGCCAACAAGCCCACCTCTGCCGGCTCGACGAGGCCCAGTAGCCGCCGGCGGATGCCCACATAGACCGTGGTGAACTCGGTGCCGTTGGCGAACCAGATCCGCGCCTCGGCCGGCCGGGGGTGGGCCCCCACGACATCGGTCTCGGTGAAGAAGGCGGCGGAGATCTGCCCCACGCTCAGCACCTTGGCGATCAGCATCAGCGCGGCGATCGGCCCGTGCAGCATCAAGAAGGGCCGCAGCCGCGCTCCGCCCGCCGAGGCCACCGCGAGGAGCCCCATGGCGCCGACGCTGGTGAAGGTGAGCAGGCGATCCATCGGCATGGCACCGGTGGGCGGCACCGCCGAGAGCGCCATGCCCAGGGCCCAGAAGCGCGCCGTGGCCGAGGTCCGCAGGGTGGGCCCCAAGGCGATCGCCACCGCAACAAGGCCCGCCGCGAGGAGGAGGCCACAGCCGAGGCGGGCGGGGTCGGGGACGACGATCCAGGCGTCGGCCGGCACCTGCAGCCACTGGGCGGCCATCAGCCAGGTCAGTCGCTCGGGCAGCACCGGCAACCAGCGGCCCAACTCGCCCGGATCGATGTAGAGCCCGGAATTGTGCGCCGCACCGCCCAGCGCGCCCCAGACCGGCCGCCAGATCGCCGCCACCGCCACATAGGGCAGCAGCGGGCGCAGCCGACCGCCATCGAGGCAGAGCTGCGCGGCGAAGAGCCAGCCCGCGGTGGCCAGGGCCGACTCCCCGGCGAAGAGCGCGACCCCGAAGAGGACCACCGCCGCCACGGCCGCCCGCCGATCGCCCTGGCGACCGCGCAGGTGCAGCAGCAGGGACCCCAAGCCCAGGACCAGCGCCACCACGCCGTTTCGGTTGGCCAGCCAGGCAGCGGGCCAGCCATGGGCGTCCTCCACGGCGAAGAGCAGGGTCGCCAGCGCCGCGACGCGGCCCTCCCCCTCCACCGCCGTGTACAGACGACCGGCGAGGAGGACGGCCAGGGCCATCCAGAGCAGGCTGTGGGCGTGCGCCAGCGTGGGGAGGTCGGGCCAGAGCGCCTCATCGAGGAGGTGGGTCATCACGGAGACCGGCCGCACAAAGACCATGTGCAGCTCGGGATCGGCCCACCAGGGCGCGATGCCCAGGCGGACCAGCGTCTCCGCCTGCTCGCCGGGCCGCACAAAGGCAAACAGATCCCAGAGCGGGTCTGCGTGGATGCCCCCCGGGCCGACGCCGCCGAGGGCCAGCTTCTGTCCGAGGTCGTCGAGCTGCAGCCCCAAACCGAGGGCCGGCAGGCAGAGCAGCAGGGTCAGGAGGGGAGCGAGGCGGCCGGCGCGGAGGAGCATGGGCCCACCTTACCGCATCGCCTCTTGCAACAGGCCTTGCGATCGCGGCGAAGGAAGCCGGAAGGATGTCGGCGGCCCCGGCAGCGGGTACCTGAGGGGCATGCAAGTCCTCCTCGTCACCCAATCCCTCGACCACCGCGGCCTCGACGCCATCGCCGCCGCGATCGCCCGTCGCGGCGCGCAGCCTGTGCGCCTCGACACCGACCGCTTCCCCACCCACCTGCGCATCCGCCACCGCCAGGGCCCGGGTTCGAGCCCGATCACCCTCGAAGATCAGGGCGTGCGCACGGTCCTCGACCAGGTGGAGGCCGTCTACTACCGGCGCCTGAACCCGGCCCGGCTGCTCCCCCAGGACCTGGACCCGCAGCTCCGCGCGCCCTCTGTTCAGGAGAGCCGCCTCGCCCTGCTGGGCCTGATGGGCGACCTGCCCTGCTTTCACCTCGACCCCTGGGCCGCCGTGCGCCGCTGCGACAACAAGGCGCTGCAGCTTCGCCTTGCCCAGGGCCTGGGTCTGCGGGTGCCCGCGACCTTGACCACCAACGATCCCGACGCCGTGCGGGAATTCGCCGCCTCCTGCCCGGGCGGCGTCGTCACCAAGATGCAGGCGAGCTTTGGCGTTCACCGGGCCGATGGAAAGATCGATGTGGTCTACACCAACGCCGTGTCCGACGAAGACCTCGCCGCCCTCGACGGCCTCGACCTCTGTCCCATGGTCTTTCAAGAGCGCCTGCCCAAGGCCGTCGAGCTGCGGGTCACCGTGATCGGCGATCAGCTCTTCACCATCGCCGTCGACTCCTCGGCCACCGCCACGGGTAAGGTCGATTGGCGCCGGGCCAACAACACCGAGGGCACCGTCTGGGCCCCCTGGAGCCTCGACCCGGTGGTGGCCGATCAGGTGCGGGCCCTGGGTGTCCAGCTCGGCTTGAATTACGGCGGCGTCGACATCATCGTCACGCCCACGGGCGAGCATGTCCTGCTGGAGTGGAACCCGGCCGGCGAGTTCGGCTGGGTGATGCCGCACTTCGGCGACGCGCTGCCCGAGGCCTTCGCCGACCTCCTCACCGGCCGCGCGCCTCGTCGCAGCCCCGTCGCCCCCTCTCCCTGAGCGAGGTCGCCATGTCGCGCACTGTGCTTCTGCTCACCCACAGCGGTGATTTCGCCACCATCGACTGGATCCGCGCCGGCCTGCAGCGCCGCGGTCACCGCGCCCTGCGCCTCGACTCCGACACCTTTCCGTCCACCACCCGGCTGACGGTGCGCCGGGGCGGGGCCGGCCTGCGCATCGAGACCCCCGAGGGCACCGTGGACAGCGACGAGATCACGGCGATCTGGTCGCGCAAGATCTTTGGCCCCAAGCCCGCCGAGGGCCTCGACCCCGCCTATGGGCAGGTGGTTCAGGCCGAGATCCGGGCCCACCTGATGGGCGCGCTGGCCACCCTCGACGATCGGCGTTGGGTCAACCACCCCGACCGCGACGTCGCCGCCGAGAACAAGCCGAGGCAGCTCCAGATCGCCGAGTCGGTGGGCCTCCGCGTGCCGGCCACCCTGCTCACCAACGATGCGCACGAGGCCCGCGCCTTCTACGAGGCCCAGGGCGGCCGGGTGATCACCAAGCTGCTCACCCCCTTCAGCATGTCGATGTCGGGCCACAGCCCCTTTGTCTACACGACCCGCCTCTCCGCCGAGGACGCTGCGGCCATCGACGGTCTCGACCTCTGCCCGATGTTGCTGCAGGCCGAGGTGCCCAAAGAGACCGAGCTCCGGGTGGCCGTCGTGAACGGTCGTTGCTTTGTCGGGGGGATTCGGGGCGCGGTCTCCGCCGAAGGGCCGGTGGACTGGCGGCACCCCAGCCTCTCCGCCAGCGCCCAATGGGAGCACGAGACGCTGCCGACCGAGGTCGCCGACCAGGTGGTGGCCCTCACCCGCCGGCTCGGCCTCGTCTACGGCGCGGTCGACCTGATCCGCCGCCCCGATGGCGAGCACGTCTTCCTCGAAATCAACCCCGCCGGTGAGTGGGGCATGCTCCAGCATGTGCTGGGGCTGCCGATCTCCGAGGCCTTCGTCGACGCACTCCTGGAGAGCTGAGCCATGCGCGCCGTCCTGCTGCTCACCCACGATGACGATGACTACTGCACGCCGATGGTGGCCGAGGCCATCCGGGCCCGCGGCGCCCTGCCGCTGCTCTTTCCCACCAACCGTTTTCCCTCGGCCGACTGGCGGATGGGCCTTCGCTTTCCGGCGGGCCACACCCTCGTGTTGGGCGGCGAGCGGATCACCCAGCCCCTCACGGCGATCTGGAACCGCCGCATCGCGCCGGCCTCGGCCATCGAAGGTGCCCTGGCAGGCAGCGTCGCCGAAGAGGCGCGCCGCACCCTCGTCGGGCTCGCCGAGCATGGCCCCTTTGTGATGGATCCGCCCAGCGCCGTTCACGGCGCCCACAAGGTCCGCCAGCTGGATCAGGCCGGCCCTTGCGGGCTGACCATCCCGGCCACCGTTCACACCAGCGACCCCGACGAGGCCCGCCAGTTTGTCGCCGCCCATCCCGGCGGCGTGATCGCCAAGATGATGCACGATGTGCGCATCCGCCCCGATCGCAGCGGCCCCACGATCTTCACCAACCTGCTCAAAGCCGAGGACATCGAGGCCATCGACGATCTGATGTGGTGCCCGATGACGCTGCAGGCCAAGGTGCCGAGCGCCGCCGAGCTGCGCCTCATCTGCGTGGGGGAGCAGGTCTTCGCCGCCGCGCTGGAGAATCCCACCGGCGCCCTGGACTGGCGGCGCACCGGCGCCCGCGACATCGATCGCTGGGAGCCTTGGACCCTGCCCCAGAACGTGCGCGACGGCGTGATCGCGATGCAGCGCCAGTTGGGCCTCAACTATGGCGCGTATGACTTCATCGTCGAGCCCACGGGCCACCACGTCTTTTTGGAGGTGAACCCCCAGGGCGAGTGGTTCTGGCTCCAGCGCTGGCCGGGGGTGCCGATCGCCGAGGCCATCGCCGACACCCTGTTGGGCGACGCGCCGCGCATCGGCGCCGCCTGAGGGCGCCCGGCCCGGCAGCGGATGTAGGAAGTCGGAAGGAGTCAAATCGGGAGCGCGGCCGATAACAAAGGAGGGTGAGCGGCGGAGCGCGAGGCCGCCGACACAGGGGCAGCCCCCACTGTCCACCCTCGCGAATTGTGGAGCCAACATGGTCAAGAAGCCCTTTTTCAGCCGTTTCCTCGAGTCCGAGAAGTCCGCCGATCTGGCGGTCGCCAACCGCGACGTCGCGGGCGCCGCCGGCAAGACCAACAAGTACCCCTCCGACAAGGACGAGGAGATCCAGACGATGAAGTACCCCTCCGATGGCGATGAGTCCTACACCTTCTGAGACATGACCCCCGGCCCTGGCCGGGGGTTCTTCGTTGGGCAAACTGCGACCCCCGGGCGTGAAGGGTCGGCGAAGCGACCTTTTTCAATCGGCGACGATACTGGGTGGATGTGAACGGCGGCGCGCGCAGACGCCGACACAGCGGGCTGTTCCGCTCCTCTCCCCTCGCGACAGACGGAGTTGTCATGGTCAAGAAGCCCTTCTTCAGCCGTTTCCTTGAGACCGAGAAGCCCGCCGATCTGGCGGTCGCTACCCCCGATGTCGCGGGCGCCGCCGACAAGACCTACAAGTGGCCCTCGGACAAGGACGAGTACGCG
>JBEIQK010001136.1:0-1565 GCA_040376505.1 Alphaproteobacteria bacterium
ATCGTCGGGCTCCCCTTCCGCGGCGAGCTGCGGGTGCTGCGGCCCGGCGCGACCTTCGATCTGTCCAGCGCCGGGGTGCGGGTGCGCAGCTCGGGCGACGGTGGAACGGTGCTCTTCGACCCCGGCGACGTCGATGGCGACGGCCTCGGCGACCTGCTCGTCGCCGGGCCCACCTCCCGCGGCGGCGGCGAGGTCTGGCTGCTGCCGGGCCCTCTGTCCACCGACACCACCGCCAGCGCCAGCGCCCTGCTGCATGTGGAGGGCGCCGTGAGCGGCGACGGGCTCGGCACCGCCTTGGGGGCCGCCGACTGGGATGGCGATGGCACCCCCGACCTCCTCCTCGGCGCGCCGGGCGACAGCACCGACACCACCGAGGGAGGCCGCGTCTCGGTGCTCTCCGGCGCCCTGCGCGGCGATCAGAGCCCCAGCGCCGCGATGGCCACCTTCGCCGGCGAGGGAGCCCGCGATCAGGCCGGCGACGCCTTGTCTGCCGCTGGTGACCTCGACGGCGACGGCGCTCCCGACCTGCTCGTCGCCGCCCCCGACCACGACCACGGGGGCTCCAACGCCGGCGCCGTGGCCCTCTTCTACGGCCCGTCGACCGGCGCACTCACCTTTGGCGACGCCCACGCCCTGCTGATCGGCGAGAATGGCGGCGATCGCCTTGGGGCCGCCGTCTCCCTCGGCGCCGACCTCAACCACGACGGCCAGCCCGACCTGCTCCTCACCGCCCCCGGCCTCGATCGCGGCGCCAGCGGGGCCGGCGGCGTCTACGGCTTCTGGGGGCTCGGCTACTGAATCTCGGCCGGGCAGCCGCCGCCCCCGAGCTGCGACAGGCGGGGCATCGCCCGGTCGGCCAGCAAGGTGTGGATCGACTCGGGCCGCACGCGCTTCTGGTAGAGCGGCTCCAGGGCGAGGCCCAGCGTGGGGTGGTGGGCGTACTGCGCGAAGAGGCCGCGGGCGGTGGCCGCGTCGCCGCAGAGCATCGCGGTGGCGGCGCAGAGGGCGGCCGAGACCGGATCGGAGAAGCCGTTGAGCGCGAGGGCTTGGGCCTCGAGGCGGGCCTTGTGGGTGCGGCCCACCGCGAAGAGCAGCCGGGCGTGGTAGGCCGACCAGAGGTCGCGGCCCGGGTCGAGCTCCCGCAGCACCGAGGCGGCGATCAGGGCCACCGGCGCCGCCGAAGCGGAGCGCACGCCGAGGGTCACGAGGGCCTGCGCGGCGTCGCACAGCGTGATGACGTCGGTGAGGCGGGCGGCCTCCCACAGGCTGCCGCTGGCCACGGCGTCTCCGGCCAGCCGGCGCAGCGGCGCGGGCCGCAGGTAGAAGCCGGCCCAGGCGCTGCGCATCAGCGCGTCGAGGCGCTCGGGCGGCAGATCGCTGAGGATGACGCGCTCGCGGTCGCTGTCGACGGGGTTGCGACCGCCGGTCGCCATCCGTCCGGCGTGCTGGGCGGTCAGCGGCGTGCCCGGCATCGGCATCAGGCTGCTGAATTGCACGTAATCTGCGCCGAGCGCCCGGCAGAAGCGCAGGCTCTCGGCCACCTCGGCCTCGCCCTCGCCCGGCGC
>JBEIQK010000399.1:0-5889 GCA_040376505.1 Alphaproteobacteria bacterium
GCCTGCGTCTGGCCACTGGCGCAGGCACCCTGGCCTGGTAGGCACATTCGGACATTTTATGCCCGCAATCCTCCCGCTTCACCGGCCGATCGGGGGAGCGGGGTGGCGCGACTCGACCGGAATTAGCGCCCCTGCGCACTCAGGCGGTTCCGGACGAATTGTGACCACCTGAACTTCTTGCCAGGGGCGACCCAGGGGGCTACCAAAGGAGCGTCCAGAGCGGCAGCGCGCTGGACCCCGCGCTTCCAGCGTGCCCGGCCGCTGCCCTCCCCCCGTTCGTTTGTTCCCCCTCCTTCGACCACCCGGCCCCGCCGGACAGGAGCTCCCCCATGCCGCTCGATCCCGCCCGCGCCAAGTCCATTGAGTCCGCCATCTCCAGCATCGAGCGCCAGTTCGGCAAGGGCTCGATCATGAAGATGGGCGAGAACGACAAGACCGTCACCGAGGTGATCTCCTCGGGCAGCCTGACGGTCGACCTCGCCCTGGGGGTGGGCGGCTTCCCCCGCGGCCGCATCGTCGAGATCTACGGGCCAGAGTCCTCGGGCAAGACCACCATCGCCCTGCACGCCATCGCCGAGGCCCAGCGCGCCGGCGGCGTGGCGGCCTTCGTCGACGCCGAGCACGCCCTCGACATCAACTCCGCCCGTTCGCTTGGCGTGAAGGTCGATGAGCTGCTGATCAGCCAGCCCGACAACGGCGAGCAGGCCCTGGAGATCGCCGAGACCCTGGTGCGCAGCAACGCCATCGACGTGGTGGTGGTGGACTCGGTGGCGGCCCTGGTGCCCAAGGCCGAGCTGGAGGGCGACATGGGCGACGCCACCCCCGGCGCCCAGGCCCGCCTTATGAGCCAGGCGATGCGCAAGCTCACCGCGGCGATTCACAAGTCCAACGCCGTGATGATCTTCATCAACCAGCTCCGCCAGAAGATCGGCGTCATGTTCGGCAGCCCTGAGACCACCAGCGGCGGCAACGCGCTCAAGTTCTATGCCAGCATCCGCCTCGACATCCGGCGCATCGGCTCGATCAAGAACGGCCAGGACGTGGTGGGCAACCGCACCCGGGTCAAGGTGGTGAAGAACAAGGTGGCGCCGCCCTTTCGGCAGGCCGAGTTCGACATCATGTACGGCAAGGGCGTCTCTCAGGTGGGCGAGCTCATCGACCTCGCCACCGCGGTCAACCTGATTCGTCGTTCTGGCTCCTGGTACGCCGTCGGCGAGGAGCGGATCGGCCAGGGCCGCGACAACGCGATGGTCTACCTCACCGAGCACCCCGAGATGATGGCCCGCCTGCGTGGCGAGGTCCTGGGCAAGGGCTCGGCCCTGCTGAGCACCTTCTCGGGCGGCGGCGACGGCGGCGAATGACCGGCGGGCGGCCCGCGGCGCAGGTGCCCCCTGCGCCGCGGGATCGCATGCGGTAGGCTGTGCGCACCGTCGCCGAGGTTCGTCTGTATGGAACTGGTTGAGATCTGTACCTATGCGGTCAAGAAGGGCGCTTCTGACATCCACCTCAAGGTGGGGATGCCGCCGATGGTGCGCGTCCAGGGCTCGATCACGTCGATCAGCGGCGCACCTCGGCTGACCAACGAAGACATCGGCAAGATGGCGTGGAACGTGATGTCCGACGCCCAGCGGGCCCGCTTCAAGGAGTCCAACGACCTGGACATGGCCTGGCAGGTCAACGGGCTGGGGCGCTTTCGCATGAACGTCTTCCGCCAGCGCCAGCAGATCGGCATGGTGCTGCGCGCCATCCCCGGTCAGGTCAAGGCCATCGAAGATCTGCGCCTGCCGCCGGTGTTGAAGGACATCGCGATGACGCAGCGGGGGCTCATCCTGGTGACGGGCACCACCGGCTCGGGCAAGAGCACCACGCTGGCGGCGATGATCGAGGAGATCAACCGCACCCTGGCCCACCACATCCTCACCATCGAAGATCCGGTTGAGTTCACCTTCTCCGACAAGAAGAGCATCATCAACCAGCGCGAGGTGGGCCAGGACTCCGCCACCTTCGCTTCGGCGCTGCGGGCGGCGCTGCGCCAGGATCCGGATGTCATCCTGGTGGGCGAGCTGCGCGACAAGGAGACGGTCGAGATTGCCATCCAGGCGGCGGAGACGGGCCACCTCGTGATGGGCACCCTGCACACGGTCGACGCGCCGGAGACCATCAACCGCATCGTCGGCTTCTTCGAGCCGCACCACCAGGACCAAATGCGGCACCAGCTCGCCGGCATCTTGAAGGCGGTGCTCTCCCAGCGCCTCGTGCCCACCAAGTCAGGCGGCCGGGTGGCCGCCGTCGAGGTGATGCTCAACACCGGCGTCATCAGCGAGTGCATCTCCGATGTGGCGCGCGTGCGCGAGATCCCCGACCACATGGCCTCGGGCCACAAGGTCTACCGCACCCAAACCTTCGATCAGGCGGTCTACCGGCTGCTCAAAGACGGCGTGATCGACGAGGCCGCGGCGCTGCGCAGCGTCAACAACCCCGATGAGCTGTCGCTGCGCCTGCGCGGCATCGGCTCCGATGACTGGGACTGAGGCGAGGGCCGGCGCCTTGTCCAAGGGCCGGCGCGGCCATAGAAGACGCCGCATTTCCGCGGGCCGCCCCGCGCCCGGGAGGAGTCAGCCGTGAAGGCTCACCAGATTCGCCGTACCTTCCTCGATTTCTTCGCCGGCCATGGCCACAAGATCGTGAGCTCGTCCTCGCTCATCCCGGCCGATGACCCCACGCTCTTCTTCACCAACGCGGGCATGGTGCAGTTCAAGGACGTCTTCACCGGCCAGGAGCAGCGCCCCTACAGCCGCGCCACGACCTCGCAGAAGGTCCTGCGGGTGAGCGGCAAGCACAACGATCTGGAGAACGTGGGGCGCACGCCGCGGCACCACACCTTCTTTGAGATGCTCGGCAACTTCTCGTTCGGCGACTACTTCAAGCCCGAGGCCATCCGCTACGCCTGGGAGCTGCTCACCGGGCCCTTCGGCCTCGATCCCCAGCGCCTGTGGGTGACGGTCTACGAAGAAGACGACGAGGCCCTCGACCTCTGGCGCGGGCTGGGCGCGCTGCCGGCGGAGCGCATCCAGCGCCTGGGCGCCGACGACAACTTCTGGAGCATGGGCGACACCGGCCCCTGCGGGCCCTGCACCGAGATCCACTACGATCACGGCGAGGCCTTTGGGCCGCCGGGGGGTCCGGCGACGGGCAGCAGCCGCTACGTCGAGCTGTGGAACCTCGTCTTCATGCAGTTCGAGCGCAGCGCCGACGGCACCATGACCCGCCTGCCCCGCCCGAGCATCGACACCGGCGCCGGCCTGGAGCGGGTCGCCGCCGCGGTGCAGGGGGTCTACTCCAACTACGACACCGACTGCTTCGCGCCGATCATGGGGGCGGTGGCCCGTCAGGCCGGCCACACCTACGGCAGCGGCGGCGAGGCCGACGTGGCCATCCGCGTCATCGCCGATCACGCCCGGGCCACGGCCTTCCTGATCTCCGACGGCGTGATGCCCAGCAACGAGGAGCGGGGCTACGTCCTGCGCCGCATCATGCGCCGGGCCATCCGCTTTGGCGTGAAGATCGGCCTGCAAGAGAGCTTCTTGCACCTCGCCACCGACGCGGTGGCCGACCACATGGGCGACGACTACCCCGAGCTGCGCGAGCGGGGCACCTTCGTGCGCGAGGTGGTGAAGGCCGAAGAAGAGCGCTTCCGCCAGACCCTCGACCGCGGCCTGGGTCTGCTCGAAGGCCACTTCGAGAAGGCCGGCGCCGCCCAGGTCCCCGGCGAGCTGGCCTTCCGCCTGCACGACACCTACGGCTTCCCCCTCGACCTGACCCGCCAGATCGCCGAAGAGCGGGGCGGCAGCGTGGACGAAGAGGGCTACGCGACCGCGATGGGGGCCCAGCGCGAGCAGGGCCGCCAGAACTGGAAGGGCTCGGGCGAGAGCAGCGTGGGCGCGGTCTGGCATGAGCTGAAGGGCCGCGGTCTGCAAACCGAGTTCACCGGCTATGTCCGCGAGGCCGACCGCTCCTCGGTGGTCGCCCTGGTCAAGGATGGCGTGGAGGTCAAGATCCTCCAGGCGGGCGAAGAGGGCATGGTGCTGGTGGAGCGCAGCCCCTTCTACGCCGAGAGCGGCGGCCAGTGCGGCGACCAGGGGGAGATCCGCAGCGGCCATGGCGCCTTCGCGGTGACCGACACGCGCAAGCCCTCTGCCGGGCTGGTGGCCCATGTGGGCAAGGTGAGCGAGGGGGCCCTGATGGTGGGCCACGACGTCAGCCTCGCGGTGGACGGCGCCCGGCGGGCCCGCACCCGCCTCAACCACACCGGCACCCACCTGCTGCACGCCGCCCTGCGCAGCGTGCTGGGCGAGCATGTGCAGCAGAAGGGCTCGCTGGTGGAGCCTGACCGCCTGCGCTTTGACTTCTCGCACCACAAGGCCATGACCGCAGACGAGATCGAGCGGGTCGAAGACATCGTCTACGCGCGCATCCTCGGCAATGACGCGGTGCAGGTGAAGGAGACCAGCATCGAGGCGGCCAAGGCCGAAGGCGCGATGGCCCTCTTTGGCGAGAAGTATGGCGACGAGGTGCGGGTGATCACCGTGCCGGGCTTCTCGGTGGAGCTCTGCGGCGGCACCCACGCCAGCCGCACCGGCGACATCGGCATGTTCCGCGTGGTCTCCGAGAGCGGCGTGGCGGCCGGCGTGCGGCGCATCGAGGCCCTCACCGGCCCCTCGGCCCTGCAGTGGGTGCGCGGCCGCGACCGCCTCGCCCGCCAGGCCGGCGAGCTGGTGAAGGCCAACGTGGAGCAGCTCCCCGACTTCGTTCAGCGCGTGATCGACGACCGCAAGCGCCTCGAAAAGGAGCTGGAGCAGCTCAAGAAGGAGCTGTCGCGCGCCAAGGCCGGCGACCTGCTGAGCCAGGCCCGCGAGATCGGCGGCATCAAGGTGCTGGCCGCCGAGATCGACAACGGCGACGCCGCGGCCCTGCGCGAAGAGGCCGATCGCCTGCGCGATCAGCTCGGCACCGCGGTGGTGGTGCTGGGCAGCCGCGAGGGCGGGGCGGTCAAGCTGGTGGCGGTGGTGAGCAAGGACATCGCCGGAAAGCGTGCCCACGCCGGCAACATCGTGAAGAAGGTGGCCAGCCTCGTCGGCGGCACGGGCGGCGGTCGGCCGGACATGGCCCAGGCGGGCGGCAAGGACGCCGAGGCCCTGCCGGGCGCCCTGGCCAGCGTCTACGATCTGGTCGGCGCCTAGGCCCGCCGGATGGAGGTCACCGCCCTCGCCCCCCGCTTCGTGGTGCCCGATGAGCGCTACGCGGTGGTGCTCAACGGCAACGCCGGACGGGTGACGCCCCGCCTCGTGGCGGCGCTGCGGCGGGTGCTCCCGTCGGAGCGGGTGATCCTGACCCGCTCCCAGGAGCACGCCCGCGAGGTGCTGGAGGGCCTCGTGGCGGCCGGCGTGAAGACGGTCTTCGCCGGCGGCGGCGACGGCACCATCGTGGATGTGATCAACAACCTCGTCGCCCTGCGCCAGCCGGATCAGCCCCTGCCGGCGGTGGGCGTGCTGCGCCTGGGCACGGGAAACGCCCTGGCCCACTGGCTGGGCAGCGCCACGCCGGCCAAAGACCTGGGCCGCTGGGCGGCCGGCCAGCTCCACAAGCTGGTGCCGGTGCAGATGGTGGAGGCCGAGGGCACCCTCTTTCCCTTCGCCGGCCTCGGCCACGACGCCGCCGTCTTGAACGACTACAACTGGCTCAAGAAGAAGGTGAAGGGCACCTTCTGGGAGGCCCTGGTGAAGGGCATCCCCGGATACGTCCTGGCCGGCTACCTGAAGACCAGCCCCAACTACCTGCTGCGCCGCAAGCCGCGGGTGACGGTGGTGAACCTGGGCCGGCCGGCCCAGC
>JBEIQK010001114.1:0-1648 GCA_040376505.1 Alphaproteobacteria bacterium
CTGGACCGCCTCGCTCCCGGAGCCGCCTGCGCGGGCAAGGCCTACTTCCTCACCAATGGCGACCCGCGGCCAATGCGGGAGATCCTCGCCGGCATCGTGCAGGCGGCCGGCCTCCCTGCCCCCACCCGCAGCGTGCCGCCGGGCCTCGCCTGGGCGGTGGGGGGCCTGCTCGAAGGCGTCTACGGGCTCTTTGGCGTGAAGTCCGAGCCGCCGATGACCCGCTTCGTGGCGAGCCAGCTCTCCACGGCGCACTGGTTCGACATCTCGGCCATCCGCCGCGACCTCGGCTACGCGCCGGCCATCAGCATCGACGAGGGGATGGCCCGCCTCGCCGCCGCCCTGCGAGGCTGAGCAGGGCGAGGCCAACGGCGCCCAGGCCCGCGCGCCCCGCCGCTGAAGCGCAGCCGCCGCCGGTGTAATCGCCGATCGCCGCGGCGGGCTCGGCGCAGTCGGGGTCGGGGGCCGGGCAGAAGGTCTGGCAGGCGCCATCGTCGTAGCGGCCGGCCGCCTCGCAGAGGTCGGTGGTGCCGTGAACGGCCTCGATCTCGCCCAGCAGGAAGTCGGCCACCACGTCGGTGCGGGTGCTCCCCGACTCCCGGCGGCAGGCGGCGTCGCCCCAGGAGTGGACCCCCCAGATGACGAAGCGGCCGTCGGCCTCCTGGACCATCTGGGGCCCGCCCGAGTCGCCTGAGCAGATCTGGCCCTCGCCCTCCGAGACCCGGTCGCGAGAGATCAGGTAGACCGGGTCGAGCTCATCGAGGGTGAGGCCGACGCTGCGCTTGGTGCCGGCGTCGCTGCCCTCGGCGCTGGTGATGCCAAAGCCCACCGAGGTGAGCGCCGCGCCCACCACCTCGGGGCCGAGGGGGGCGAGGTTGAGGTCGAGGGGGGCGATGGGGGCGTCTTCGGCGAGGATGAGCACGCTGACGTCGTTCTCACCGAGCGTGGCGCCCACGCCGTTGCGCAGCGGCACATAGCCGGGGTGGATGACCGCCCCGGAGAAGGCCAGGGCGAGGTCGGGGTCGGCGGCCTCGGCGCCAAAGAAGGCCTTGCCGGCCGCCACGACCAGCTCGATGGGGATCCCGTCGGCGCAGTGGGCGGCCGAGAGCACGATGCGCGGCGTGATGAGCGCGCCCGAGCAGGCGGTGATGGTGTTCTCGCCAAACTGCGCGCCGAGGGCCACCACGGCGGGAAAGCCCTCTTCCAGCGCACCGTTGACGATCTTCGGGCTCGCGTCGGCGCCTAAGGCGGCGCTGACGAGCAAAACCAGCATGGCGCCCTCCAGGGAGCGCCTCGCTCTATCCCTTGGCCGGGGCCGCGGCCGGCAGCAGGATGTCCTTCACATAGACATCGCAGCGGAAGTCGGTGACCGGCCGGGCGGTGGTGCGAACGTGGAGCTGACGCATGTCCTTGGGGTCAAAGCGCAGCGGGTTGCCCCAGCCCGACTGTCCCAGCTTGCTCCAGGGCACCTTGACCTCTTTCCAGGCATTGGTGCCGTCGCCGCAGCGGAAGTTCATGCCGAAGGGGTCCTGGTTCTTGTCGCCGCAGCTCCCGTTTTGCTGACGGGCGGCCATCTGGGCACCCATCGGCATCTCCACCCGGTAGGTGCCACCGTCTCCGCGCACAGCCAGCACAAAGCCATCGGCGCCAG
>JBEIQK010000674.1:0-3700 GCA_040376505.1 Alphaproteobacteria bacterium
GATGAGCCCGGCGGCGACGTGATCATCGTCGGGGCCCAGGGCCGCATTGGCGGGCTGCTGGCCGCGATGACCGAGCCCCCCTACCGGCCGATCGCGGTCACCCGTGAGGGCGGCCCGGTCGACCTCGGCCAGCCCGGGCCGGCGGCGCCGATCGTGCTCTGTGTGCGCAACGACGATCTGGCCGGCCTGCTCGACACCATCCACCCGAGCCGCCACCGCGACCTCGTCTTCGTGCAGAACGGCCTCCTCGGGCCCTTCCTCGCCGAGAACGGGCTCGCCGACTGCACGATCGGCGTGCTCTATGTCGCCGTCACCACGCCGGGCGGCCCGCCGGTGCCTGGGGGCTGCAGCGTCTTCTCGGGGCCCTGGGCGGCGCGGGTCGCCGGGATGATGCAGCAGCACGGCGTGGAGGCCGCCGCCGTCGATGGCGCCACCCTCGGGCGCGAGGCGGCGGTCAAGCTGGGCTGGATCTGCGCGCTGGGCCTGCTGGGCGAGGTGCACCAGGCCAGCGTGGGCGCGGTGATCGATCACCACGGCCCGGCGCTCTCCTCGCTGCTCCAGGAGTTGCACCCGGTCCTCGTGGCCGAGCTCGGCCTCGATCTCGATCCCGCCGCCTTCGCCGCCCGGATCTCGGCCTACAGCGCCCGCATCCGCCACTTTCCGGCCCGCTACAAGGAGCGCCGCTGGCGCAACGAGGCCCTGGCCGCCGCTGCCGCCCGCCGGGGCCTGGCCCTGCCGCAACATCAGGCCTTGCTCGCCCGCTGTTGAGCCATTCGCCACCGAGCTTCGCTCTCCACAAGGAGGC
Source organism: Alphaproteobacteria bacterium (assembly GCA_040376505.1). Lineage (GTDB taxonomy): Bacteria > Myxococcota_A > UBA796 > UBA796 > UBA2385 > JBEIQK01. Next base: position 806 of record JBEIQK010000674.1, read on the forward strand.
TCAAGGCCGCAAAGCCCAGACCGAAGGCGAATCGAGGATAGAATTCGAGGCGCGGGAGCCTGGCTCCGTCTGGCCCGCACGTCTCCGCACGCCCGCCTCGGGAGGCCGCATGGCCCGCGCCACGCCATCGCCCCACATCGTTCACAACCCCGCGCGCTTCTATGAGGCCCTGGCCGATCACGAGCCGATGAAGGCCCTGGCCCGCAGCGGCGGCATGTTGGTCTTGGTGGTGCTGCCCGCCGCCATCACCGCCGCCCAGGGCCTCCTCAGTACCCACCCTCCGCCGGCTGCCCCGATCCACCCCCTCCTGCTGGCCCTGGCCCTTCTGCCGCCCCTGCTCAGTTGGGCCCTGCGCCGCTCGCTCACCGCCCGCCACGCCGGGGAGGTCGATCTCCTGCTCGGGGTGCAGAGCTTCTGCCTCTTCACCTTCACCCAACTCCTGGCCTGGTCGACCCTGCTGGCCCATCCGGTGCTGGCCACGCTGATCCTCACGGTGGTCCAAGGCCTTTGGGCCCACCGCGAGGCCCACCACCACTACGATCGGCCCCGCGTGCGGCAGATCAACCTGGGGGCCAGCATCGCGGCGACGCTGGTGGTCTTCGTGGTGGCGGTGCTGCCCTCCTTGCCGGTAGACGCGGCCCCCACCTGGCGGCCGATCCGCTTCTTGCTGCTGGCCCTCCTCGGGCTCAGCCTGATGCAGCTCCTGCTGTGGCAGGAGGGCCGAAAGGCGCGCGAGGCCGACCTCTTCATCGATCAGCAGGCCCGCCTCAAGCAGCGCCTCACCCTGATGCAGGCCGAGCGGCAGGTGATCCAGGCCACCACCGCGCTGCTCGTGCCCGGGCTGCAGGCCGCCCAGATCGCCCACGACATGGCGAGCCCCCTGTCGGCCGTGCTCAACGGCCTCGGCCTGCTGCGCGAACACCTGCTCAGCGAAGAAGAGGACTGCCGGCTCAACCCCGGCGAGCTGCGCCGCACCCTCACCGATGTCGACGACGCCGCACGGCGCCTGCGCCTGATGCTCCAGGACCTCATGCAGGGCATCGCCCGCGACCGACCCTTGGAGCAGCGCGACGTCGAGGAGCTGATCGGCAGCTCGGTAAAGGCCTTGCAGCGCAGCCTGCGCGATCGAGATCGGCCGCCGGTCGAGGTCCTCCAGCAGATCGAGCCGGCCAAGGTCTTCATCACGGTGGAGCACTTCGCCGCGCTCACCAACATCCTGCTCAATGGCGCCACCCAGGGCCCCAGCGACCGCCCCGTCGAGCTGAAGGCCCGTCGCCTCGGGCCGTGGTTCTACGGCCTGGAGATCCGCGATCACGGCGTGGTGGGAGAGGCCCAACGCACGGCCTACGAGCGGGTCCGCCGCATCCTCTCGCTCAAGAGCAGCCAGCCCCAAGGCATGCGCAGCGGCCTCACCGAGCAGAGCAGCCACCGCGGCTTTGGCGTGGCGCTCACCCTCGCCAAGATTCTGCTCGTTCGGTACAACGGCTGGCTCAGCGTGCGCACCCCCGACCAGGGCGGCGGGCTGCTCTTTCTGATGGTGCTGCCGCTGGTGAACCCCCAGGAGATCCCGCCCCTGGAGAACCACCCCGAGGAGGCCTTTGACGGCACCACCGGCCCGATCAGCCGCCCCCGGGCGCCGCGGGCCGACACCCTCGACCTCTCCCTCGGCGGCTGATTCCTCACCTCCAAGGCCCAGGCTCGCTACAACGCCGGCGCACGGAAGCGCCCTGCCATGCCCATCGTTCGCAGCGAAGACATCGAGCCCCGCACCCTCGACGAGGCCGGCCGCGCCGCCTTGATCGACGCGCTCTACGCGGTCCAGCGCACCATCTTCGCCAACGTCAGCCGCGAAGAGTTCGGCCAACACGTCGTGTACTCCTCGGCCGACCACACGGTCATTCGGGTTCACTACGACGAGAAGGGCGCCATCGTCGGCTTTTTCGGGGCCCACGCCTTTGTGCGCACCCTGCAGGGCCGCCCGGCCCTGATCCTGCGCGGCGAGGCCGGCAACCTGCGCGGCGCCCGCGGCGGCGGCAGCTCGCTCGGCTGGGCCCTGCGCCGCGCCTTTGACTACCGGCGCCGCTTTCCCGGCCTGCCGATGTGGTTCATGGGCTGCATGGTGCATCCCAGCAGCTACCTCCTGCTGGTGCGCAGCCTCGGGCGGGTCTGGCCGAGCCCCAAGCACCCCGTCGAAGGGCCGCTGCAGGACGAGCTCGCCGCCCTGGCCGACAGCTTCGGCCTCGCCCGGGTGGGCGGCAACCCGCTGGTGCGCGACGGCCACTGGGCCACCCGCGACACCCCCGCCGAGCGCGAGGCCTGGGCCCGCTCCACGCGGCCCGAAGTCGTCTTCTACCGCGCCCAGAACCCCACCTACGCCGAGGGCCACGGCCTGCTCACCCTGGTGCGCCTCGACGCCACCACGCTCGGCGCCGGCGTGGGGCGCTTTGTCAGCCGCCAGGTGGCCGCAACCACGGCCTGTCTCAAGGCCACGCTCCTCAGGCTGCCGGGGGTCGGGCCCAGCCTCACGGCCCGGGTCGTCCGCCAACAGCTCGGCCAGAGCCCCCTCTTCGCCGGCCTGTCCGCCCCCCAACTCGACGCCCTGGCCGCCCGCTCCACCCGCGTCGGGGTGCCGGCCAGCACAAGGCTGTGGTCGCAGGGAGATCCGGGCCAGGATCTCTACCTGCTGCTCTCGGGGGCCATCGCCATCCTGGCCCCCGGCGAGGCCGGCGAAGAGCAGATCCTCGATCAGCTCGATCCCGGCGAGGTCTTTGGCGAGATCGCCGCCATCTCGGGCGAGCCGCGCAGCGCCGGGGCCCGCACCATCAGCCCCAGCCAGCTCCTGCGCATCGACCGGGGCGCGCTGCTGGCCGCCATGGCCGCCGATCCGGCCCTGCA
>JBEIQK010000403.1:0-5848 GCA_040376505.1 Alphaproteobacteria bacterium
TCCACTGGACCGACGAGCCGTCGCGCTTCCCGCAGATCAACGACGCCGCCGGTCGGCCGCTCTCCGAGGCCTGAGTCAGCCGCCGGCCCGCACGGCCCGGTCGATCGCCAGCACGACGTCGAGCAGGGCGGGCAACGCGTCAAGCGAGATCATGTTGGGGCCGTCCGACAAGGCGCGGTCGGGATCTTCGTGGGTCTCCAAGAAGAGGGCGTCGACGCCGGCCCCGACGGCCGCCCGGGCCAGGGGGGCCACCAGGGCGCGTCGGCCGCCGCTGTGGCTGCCCTGGCCGCCCGGCTGCTGCACCGAGTGGGTGGCGTCAAAGCAGACCGGCACGCCCTGGGCGCGGATCAAGGGGAGGCTGCGCATGTCCACCACGAGGTCGTGGTAGCCAAAGGTGGTGCCGCGCTCGGTGACCACCACCCCGGAAGCCCCGCCCTGGCGCAGCTTCTCGACGGCGGGACCCGCTTCGGCGGGCGAGAGGAACTGGCCCTTCTTGAGGTTGACCGGCTTGCCGGTGGCTGCCGCGGCGCGCAGCAGGTCGGTCTGTCGGCAGAGGAAGGCGGGGATCTGCAGCAGGTCGACCACCTCGGCGAGGAGGGGGGCCTGATCGGGCGCGTGCAGATCGGTGACGACGGGCACGCCGAGGCGGCGTCGCAGACGGTCGAGGATGGCCAGCCCCTCGTGCAGGCCGGGGCCGCGGAAGCTCGAACCGCTGGTGCGGTTGGCCTTGTCAAAGCTGGTCTTGAAGATGAACGGCAGGCCGCGGGCGGCGCAGATCGCCACGAGGCGCTCGGCCACGCGGTTGGTGAGGGCCTCGTCTTCGATCACACAGGGCCCGGCGATCAGCGCCAGAGGCGCGTTACCGCCGATCGACACCGCAGCGACCGCGCCGCCGCCCACGACAAAGCCAGGGACTGTCTCCATCCTGTGCGCCTCCGCGCCGGAGGTAGCGCAGGACCGACGACCTGGCGATGGCAACGGGATACGGCACCCCGTCCAGTCCGGTGGACAGCGCCTGTCAGGCTTTGTCATGGGCGCTGATCCGGCCCGCGGCGCCCGCGTAAAGGAAGGCCGCAGGCGTGCTCAAGCGTCTGCTCCGTGCGCCGATGGCACCCGTTGAACCCTTGGTGAGTCCATGCTTCGAGCCCGCCTCGCCCAATACCGCATCGCAGCCACCGTCATCGACGCGCTGGTGGTGACCCTCACCTGGTTCTCGATGTCCTGGGGCCGCGCCTGGTTCCGCGACGTCTGGACCTGGGATCTGCTGCCGGGCGCCGCGGTCTTCCAGGGCCTCAGCGTCGAGCGCCACAGCACGCTGGTCTTCTTCATCGTCGGCGCGATGCTGCTCACCTTGCACCGGCAGCTCACCTACGAAGATCCGCGCCGGATGCCGCCGGGCCAGCTCTTCTGGCGAATCACCAAGGCCACCATCCAGGCGATGCTGCTCTTCTTTGGGCTGCTCTTCGTCTTTCGCATCGACTTCGCCAGCCACACGCTGGTGCTGGCCTTCACGGCGGTGAACGCGCTCACCGTCTTTGGCGCCCGCCTCGCCCTGGTCAGCACCCTCAACCGGCGGATCTTCGCGGGCGACCACTGGAATGTGCTGCTGATCGGCGCCGCCGAAGAGTCGCGGCCCTTCTTGAGCGCGCTCGAACGCCACCAGGACTGGGGCGTGCGCGTGGTGGGCTTGCTGCATGCCGACGACTCTGCGCCCGCCACCCGCGTTCCGGTCCTGGGCACGGTGCGCGACCTCGCCAGCGTCCTCGACCGCCAAAGCATTGATCAGGTAATGCTCACCGGCCGGGCCTGGGATGTCGACACCCTGCGCTTCATCGCCGACACCTGCGAAGAGGTGGGGGTGCGCTTCAGCATGGACGCCAACTTCCTGGGGCTAAAGACCTCGCGGGTGCAGCTCGAGGACTACGACGGCTCCGGCGTCCTCACCTTCTCGGCCACGCCCAATGACACCGGCGCCTTGATGGTGAAGCGCACCATGGACATCGTCGGCGCCAGCGCCGCGCTGGTGGTGCTCTCGCCCCTGCTGGCGGTGGTGGCCCTGCTCATCAAGATGCAAGACGGCGGGCCGGTGCTCTTCTCCCAGGAGCGCTCGGGGCTCTTTGGCCGGCGCTTTGCGATGCTCAAGTTCCGCAGCATGGTCACCGACGCCGAGGCCCAGAAGGCGCGCCTCGCGCACCTGAACGAGATGAGCGGCCCCGTCTTTAAGATGGCCCACGACCCGCGCATCACGCGGCTCGGCGCCTTCATCCGCCGCACCAGCATCGACGAATTGCCGCAGTTCTGGAATGTGCTGCGCGGCGAGATGAGCCTCGTCGGGCCGCGCCCGCCGATCCCCGCCGAGACCGAGCGCTACGCCCGCTGGCAGCTCCGCCGCCTGTCGATGAAGCCGGGGATCACCTGCATCTGGCAGGTCTCGGGGCGCAACAACATCGACTTCGACACATGGATGAAGTTGGACCTCCAGTACATTGACAACTGGTCGCTGCTGCTGGACGTCAAGCTGCTGCTCAAGACCGTGCCGGTCGTGCTGATGGGTACGGGGGCCCGCTGACGGTGGCCTCCATGGGGGGGTCGTGCTAGGCCAGCCCACCTTCGCGTTCGAGGCTTGGTTCCGTCTTGAAGCTCTCCTGGTCGTCTCTGCGCTTCGGCGCGTCGCTCGCAACCCACGCCGCCTGTGGCCTCACCGCGCTCCTCGCCTTGAACCTGGGCGGGGCCCACGCCGCAGAGGTGGTCTGGGACGGCCACTACCGCACCAGCGGCTTCTATTTCGACAGCCTCTCCCTGATCTCGGAGGCCGACAGCGCCTTTAGCGAGGGTTCGGCCGGCTGGCTCGACCACCGCCTGCGCTTGCAGCCCGGCTTCTTGATGTCGGACAAGGTGGCCATCTACACCCAGGTCGACCTGCTGCCCTATGTCCGCTACGGCGAAGACCCGGTGGATGTGGTGGACCCGATCAGCGGCACCTCCAGCCCCTATGTCTACTCCGACGCCGTCGGCGCCCCCCTCACCGAAGAGGGCGGCGTGACCAGCCAGAACCTGCGCGTCACCCGCGCCTGGGGCGAGGTCCAGACCCGCTACGGCCAGCTCCGCTTTGGCCGGATGCCGGTGGAGTGGGGCACGGGCATGGTCTTCAACGCCGGCAACGACGTAGAAGACGACTTCGGCGACACGTCAGACCGCATCCAGTTCACCGGCAAGGTGAAGAAGGTCTACGTGATGGGGGCCTTCGAGAACCGCTACGAGGGCCTGCTGGCCGAGCCCGATGACTACCGGGCCCTGGTCACGGCGGTCTACTACAAGGGCGAGCGCTCCGGCGCGGGCACCTACCACACCCTGCGCCGCCGCAGCCTCACCGACGACGCCGGGGCCGAGTCCACCTACTACAACTGGATCGGCGATGTCTGGGCCGGCACCAACCTCGGCCCGCTCAAGGCCGACCTCGAGCTCGCGGGCTCGATCGGCAATGGCGACCTCGAAGACGGTATCAACGATCTGAAGAGCTCGTCCTTTGGCGGCGTGCTGGCGGCCGACTACGCGCCCGGCCGCCTCGCCGGCGTCAACGTGCTGCTGACCGCCGGCTTCGCCACCGGCGACGCCATCGACGACGGCGAGCAGCACACCTTTGCCTTTGACCCCGACTATGACCTCGGCATCATGCTCTTCGAAGAGCCCATGCCCTCCTTTGAGCCCGAGGTCACCAACGACGCCAACCAGGGGCGCACCACCGAGGCGGCGCGCAGCGGCAACACCGTTAGCAACGCCCTCTTCTTGAAGGTGGGCGGCGGCTACCAGTTCTTGCCGAGCCTGCGCGGCGAGGTCACCGCCCTGATGGCCACCCAGGCCAAGGCCACCGACACCACGGGCAAGGGCTATGGCACCGAGCTCGACGCCACCGTGAAGTGGGCCCCCTACGCCCACTTCGACCTCAAGGCCACGGGCGCGCTCTTTCTGCCGGGCAAGTACTTCACCGAGTTCGAGTCCGACGAGTACGGCACGGGCTTCGACGGGCCGGCCGTTGGCAGCAAGCTCACCGCCGCCATCCGCTTCTAGGAGGCCCGATGCGGCTCTTCGGCGTTTACACCGCGCTGGTGACCCCCTTCTCGGGCGGCGAGCTCGATGAAGCCGCCTTGATCGGCCTCGTCGACCGCCAGCTCGACGCCGGTGTGGCCGGGCTGGTGCCCTGCGGCACCACCGGCGAGGCCGCCACCCTCACCGACACCGAGTGGGCGCGGGTGATCTCCATCACGGTCGACCGCAGCAAGGGCCGAGCGCCGGTGATCGCCGGCTGCGGCTCCAACAGCACGGCCCGCACGGTGGAGTCGGTGCGCGCGGCGGCCGAGCTCGGCGCCGACGCTGCCCTGGTGGTCTTCCCCTACTACAACAAGCCCAATCCGCCGGGCATGGCGGCCCACGTCGCCGCGGTCGCCGCGGTGGGGCTGCCGGTCGTGCTCTACCATGTGCCCGGCCGCACGGCCCAGCGCCTGCCCGTGGGGCAGCTTGGCGCCCTGTGCAACACGCCTGGCGTGATCGGCGTGAAGGAGGCCACGGGCGACGTGGCCTATGGCCAGGACCTGATGGAGCGCACCGACGTGGCGCTGCTCTCGGGCGATGACTTCACCTTCGCGGCCTTGATGGCAATGGGGGCCCAGGGCGTGATCTCGGTGCTCTCCAACCTCGCGCCGAAGATGACGGTGGCCTGGGCCCAGGCGGCGGCGACGGGAGACCTGCCCACCCAACGCGCGCTGCTGCGTCGCTGCAACCCGCTGGTGCACGCCCTCTTCAACGAGGTGAACCCGGTGCCAGCCAAGGCCGGCCTCGCGGCGATGGGCCTGCTGAAGAACGAGCTGCGTCTGCCCCTGGCGCCCGGCGCCGACCTCGATCCGGCGCTCCTGGCCGGCCTGGAGTAGGCATGCGCCTCGCCGTTCATGGCGCCAGCGGGCGCCTCGGCCGGCTGATCGTCGCCGAGGCCGGCGAGGCCTGCGTGGGCGCGGTGGGGCGCAGCGGGCCCGTGCCCGACTGTGACGTGGTCATCGACGTCAGCAGCCCCGAGGGCCTCGCCGCCCTCCTCCCCCGCCTAAGCGGCCAGGCCCTTTTGGTGGGCACCACAGGCGCCCTGCCCGAAGCGGCCCTGGCCGCCTACGCCGAGCGGGCCCCGGTCTCGATCGTCGCCAACTTCAGCGTGGGCGTGCCCCTGCTGCTCGATCTGCTGCGCACCGCGCTCGGCGCGCTGCCGCCGGGCTGGCAGATCGAGGTGGTCGAGGCGCACCACATCGCCAAGAAGGACGCGCCCTCGGGCACCGCCCTGCGCCTTGTGCGCGCCATCGGCGAGGCCGTGCCGGTGCACAGCCTGCGCCTCGGCGACACCATCGGCGAGCACACCGTCTACCTCGCCGGCCCCGGCGAGCGGATCGCGCTCACCCACACCGCCACCCGGCGGGAGGTCTTCGCCATCGGCGCCCTGCGCCACGCCGCGGCCCTGGTGGGCGCGCCCCCCGGCCTGTCCCGGCCTTGAACCTGCAGCGCTTCACCGATCCCGAGGCCGCCGCCCGCGATCTGGTCCAGCGCCTCGCCCGCGGGCAGTTCCGGCCGGCTGGCGCCTGGATCGGGTCGCCGATGGGCGAAGGCGACGCCGCCTGGGCGCCGATCATGGCCGATCTGCTGGATCAGGCCCGCCGCGCGGTGGAGCAGGGCGAGGCCCGCAGCGCGACGCGGATCTACGCCTTGCTGCTGCCGGCCTTGCTCCTCGACGGGGCCTTTGGCGGCTGCGAAGACCCGCGGGCCCTCCTCGGGGAGCCCGTGGCGACGCACCTGCTGCGCTATCTGCAGGCCA
>JBEIQK010000566.1:0-4411 GCA_040376505.1 Alphaproteobacteria bacterium
GACGCGAGGGTGATCGGCGCGGCCCGGGCGGCGGGGGTGCCGCTGGTGGCGACCCTGGGCGGGGGCTACGCCGAGCCGATCTCCGAAACAGTGAAGGCCCACGTCAACACCTGGCGGGTGCTGACGCGGGCCTTCGAGAATGCCGATCGGGGCTGATTAGCCGGGGAAGGGCGGCGGAGGCGGCGGCATCGGGGGGCCGCCGGCGTTCATGATCTCGGGGACCGTCTTCGCCTCCTTCCAGCCATCCCAACCGTTCTTCCACACGAGGTGGCGGCCGGCGGGGTTGGCGGCGACCTTGGCGGCGATGACCCCGGCGGGGAAGTCGCCCTGGCCGTCGCCGTGATAGTGGAAGGTCTCATTGTTCCGGGGCGGGGGCGGCGGGGCGGCCGGCGGGACGAGGGCGACCACCTCGGGCACCTCGGTCCAGCTCTTCCAGCCGGGCCAGCCGGGCATCCAGACGTTGTGCTGGCCGGCGCGGTTGGCGGCCACCTTCTGGGCGACCTCGGCCGGGCCGAATTGCCCCTGACCGCCGGCGCCATTGTAGTGGAGCAGGGCGGGCGGCGGCGGGGGCGGCGGGGCGGCGGGGTAGGGGGCGGCCGGGTTGAAGGCCGGGGCGCGCTGGGCGCCCATCATCTGCTGGCCGATGGCGCCGCCCATGGCGATGCCCATGCCGGCGTCGAGCATGGGGTTGGCGGCGCCAGGGCGGGAGGCGGCGGCCTCGATGGCGTTGGCGGTCTGGAACTGGGTGAATGCGTTCATGTCGCCCAGCAGGCCCATGCTGGTGCGCTTGTCGAGCATCTTCTCGACCTCGGGGGGCAGAGAGATGTTCTCCACCACGAAGTCGACGAGCTGGATGCCGTAGTCGGCCTCGAACTTGGGGCTCAGGCGCTCGCGGATGGCGTCGCCGAGGTCCATGTACTGGCTGGCGAGGTTGAGCACGGGGATCTTGGACTCGCCGACGGCGTCGGCGAACATGCTCACGAGCTTGCGCTTGAGCTGGCCGTTGATCTCCTCGGTGCTGAAGAGGCCCTGGTTGCCCACCAGCTCGCGCAGGAAGACGGCGGGCTGGGTCACCCGGAAGGCGTAGGCGCCAAAGGCCCGGATGCGGACGGGGCCGATCTGGGGGTCGGACAGCATGATGGGGTTGGCGGTGCCCCACTTCTGGTCGGTGAAGCGCTTGGACGAGACGAAGAAGATGTCGCCCTTGTAGGGGTAGTTGAGCGAGTACTTGATCGACTCGAAGAAGCTGGAGATGGCCTTGGTGCGGCTGCTGATCTCGTAGGTGCCAGGGCCGAAGGCCTCCGACAGCTTGCCCTCAGAGAGGAAGACGCCGAACTGGCCCTCGCGCACGACGAGCTTGCCGCCGTCCTGGATGGCCTGGTTGAAGACGGGGTAGCGGTAGACGATCGTGTTCTTGTCGTCTTCCATCCACTGAATGACGTCGAGAAACTGCGCCTTGGCGTGGGTCTTGAGCGTGTTCCAGATGCTCACGGGCTCAACTCCTGCGGGGGGTGTGGCGGGGACTACGGGAGCATAGGCACCGGTATTGCCGGCGGCTACTCAAAGCGCATCGATGCGCCGCTAACAACGATGTAAGCGTCGATACCGCGGTCGCGGGCGGTGTCGACCATGGGCGTGAGCAGGCCGGTGGGCAGGCCCAGGCCGCGGCGCACCTCGCTGACGAGGTCGGTCACCAGCACCTTTCGGGCGGCGAGCCGCGGCAGGAGGTCGAGCACGGCGGCCTCCTCGCCATGGTCGACGCCGACGACCAGCCAGTCGGCGCCGGCCCAGCGCTCCACCACGCGGTCGAGCCAGGGGCCGGGGGTGCTGCTGTGCAAGGCGAGGTGCAGGTGCAGCAGGCGGCGCCCGTCGGGGAAGGTGATGTGGCAGATGTGGGGCGCGGCCTGCAGGGGGCCGCGGGCGCGGCGCAGGAGCCGCCGCAGGGCGCGATCGGGCCGCCGCAAGGCGGAGCTGGCCTTGTGAAGCGTCTCTTTGGGCGTGGCGTAGGAGATCGGCGTGTAGGGCTCCGACTCGATCATGAGGTCGTCGGTCAGGGTGCGGCTCGACAGCTCTTCGATCTCGCCCTGCTCCTTGAGCCAGGTGCCGACCTCGGCGCTGGTGACCACGCTGGGCCGGGCGCCGGCGCGGGCGGCCTCGGCGGTGGCCTCGATCTGTTCGGGCCAGCCCCCGGTGAGGATGGTGATGTCGCCGCTCTCGGGCGGGCTCTGGGGATCAAAGCGCAGCCGCCGCCCCTTTCGCTCGATGCGAAGCGAGAGCATGCCTTCGTGGAGGAGGCGCAAGCTCCAGGGAAAGTCCTGCGGGGGCGGTCGGTTCATTCGAGCACGGCCTTGAACTGAGAGATGGCCCAGTCCAGATCGTCCTTCTCGACGATCAGGGGTGGGGCCAAACGGATGACCTGATCGTGGGTCTCTTTGCAGAGGACGCCACGCTCCATCAGGCGCTCGCAGAAGGGGCGGGCGCGCCCGCTGCTGCGGTGGATGTCTACACCGATCAGCAGGCCCTGTCCGCGCACCTCGCGAATGTGCGGCGAGCGGAGCTGCCGGAGTTGGGCCAGCAGGTAGCCGCCGAGCTCGCTGGAGCGGGCGACGAGCTGCTCGGCTTCGATGACCTCCAGCGCGGCGAGGCCGACGGCGGCGGCCAGCGGGTTGCCGCCAAAGGTGCTGCCGTGATCGCCGGGGCGAAAGACGCCCATCACCTCTTCGGTGGCCACGAAGGCGCTGATCGGCAGCACGCCGCCCCCAAGGGCCTTGCCGAGCGCCATGCAGTCGGGGCGGGCGTCCTCCGCCTGCCAGGCGAAGAGGTGGCCGGCGCGGCCAAGGCCGGTCTGGATCTCGTCTGCAAAGAAGAGCACGCGGTTCTGGGTGCAGATCTCGCGCACCGCGCGCAGGTAGCCGGCCGGCGGCAGCAGGATGCCGGCCTCGGCCTGGATGGGCTCCACCAGGAAGGCCACCGTGTTGGGCGTGATCGCCGCCTCCAAGGCCGCCGCGTCGCCGAAGGGCACCACCACAAAGCCGGGGGTGAAGGGGCCGAAGCCCTCGCGGTACTGCGGCTCGGTGGAGAACGAGATGATCGTCGTGGTGCGCCCATGAAAGTTGTCAGCGGCGACGATGATCTCGGCCTTGTCGGTGGGCACGCCCTTCACGGTGTAGCCCCACTTGCGGGCCGCCTTGATGCCGGTCTCCACCGCCTCGGCCCCCGAGTTCATCACCAGGGCCTTGGGGAAGGTCGACATCTGGCTCAGCTTCTGCAGAAAGGGCCCGAGGCGCTCGTTGTGAAAGGCGCGGCTGGTCAGGGTGACGCGATCGGCCTGATCTTTGAGGGCGCCGATGATGTGCGGGTGGCGATGGCCCTGGTTGAGCGCCGAATAGCTGGCCAGCAGGTCGAGGTACCGTCGGCCGGCGGCGTCCTCCACCCAGGCCCCCTGCGCGCGCGCGACGACGAGGGGCAGCGGGTGGTAGTTGTGGGCGCCATAGGCGTCGGCGAGGTCCATCAAGGCGGCGGGGCTTTGCGGCACAGGGACTCCGTCAGGGTGCCCCCGTAACCTGCGGCGCCGCGCGTCCTACCCTTTGCGTCGATGCAAGCCGGGCTTGCTCACTGCAGCAGGGAGACCACGCCCTGGTTGAGGTTGCGGGCCTGGGCGAGTGCGCCGATGTTGGCCTGCTGGAGGATCTGCAGCCGGGCGAGCTCGGCGGTGGCCTCGGCGAAGTCGAGGTCCATCAGATGGGACTCCGATTCGGCCATGGCGTTGGCGGTGGACTCGCCGACCGCCATCGCGTTCTCCAGGCGCTCGTGGGCGGCGCCGAGCTGGCCGCGCATGTCATTGACCTGGTCGAGGGCGGTGTCGATGAGGTCCATCGCGTCGAGGGCGTCGGTGGCGGTGGAGACGGTGCCCAGGCTGCCCATGATGGTGCTGAGGTCTTGGAGCCGCAGGGTCACCTGGTTGGTGATCGGCAGGCCGAGGTAGCTCACCTGCACCTGGAGCTGCGTGTCGACGCCGGTGCCGGTGAGCACCTGGTTGTCGAACTCGGTGGCCTGTGCGATGCGGCCGATCTCGGCGTCGAGCTGGGTGTACTCGTCTTCGATGTAGGCCCGCTCGTCGTCGGAGAGGGTCTCGCTGGCGCTCTGGGTGGCCAGCTCGCGCATGCGCTGGAGGAGGTCGGTGATCTCCTCGGCGGCGGTTTCGGCCGTCTGGACGACCGACACGCCGTCGTTGGCCGAGCGAATGGCCATGCGCAGGCTCTGGTGCCGGGTCTCGAGGTCGGTGGCGATGGAGATGCCGGAGGCGTTGTCGGCGGCCCTCTCGATCTGCTTGCCGGAGCTCACCTGGGCGAAGAGCCGGCTGAGGGTGCGTGAGGTCTTGGAGAGCTCGCGCGAAGAGCGCATCGAGGCC
>JBEIQK010000290.1:0-7424 GCA_040376505.1 Alphaproteobacteria bacterium
CCTGGGCCGCGCTCTCACCCGATGCGCGCGAACGCTGGCTCGACGAGGCCCAGAGCGCGCTGGTCGCCGAGCACCGCCTGAGCCCCGAGGGCCGGCTGCACCGCGGACGCAAGCAGCGGGCCCACGCCGCGCTGGAGCGCTGGTTCTCGGGCATGGGCCGCCGGGTTTACCTGGGGGTCGAGGAAGGGGTCTTTTACCCCGAGGCCGAGCCCTTCTGCCCCGATCTCTTCGCCGTGATGGATGTGGAGGACCCGGGGCCCGAGGCCGACCGCCGCCGCTGGGTGGTGCGTGAAGAGGGGCGCGGGATCGACTTTGTGCTCGAGATTATTGTTCACGGGGATCGGCGCAAGGATCTTGTCGACAACGTGAGCTTTTACGCCGCGCTGGGGATCCCGGAGTATGTTGTCTATGACCGCAAACGCCAAAAGCTCTACGGCTTCCGGCTGCCGGCGCCTGGCGCGCGTCGCTACGAGCCGATCCCCCTGCAGCGCGGCGAGCTGAGCTCGGCGGTCCTCGGGCTCGGGCTCGCGATCGAGGGCCAGCGCCTGCGCTTCCGGGCCGCGGGCGCCACGCTCCCCGAAGACATCGAGCTGCTGCAGCGGGCGGACCGAGCGGTGGAGGAGCTGCAGGGGAGGCTTGAAGGCGTCGAGCAGGAGCTGGAGGCCGAACGCCAGCGCAGCGCCGCCCTGCGCGCCCGGCTGCGATCGGCCGGCCTGGACGACGAGCCCACATGAGCCGGCGCGCTGCGACAAGCCGCCACAGCGACACCTGGACGGTCCCGCGCTAGGACCCCCGCTCCCCGACCTGGAGACCCCATGATCCTCCTGCTGCTCGCCTGCGCCGGCGAAAAAGGCGACACCGGCGCCTACGACGCCGCCCTCTCGCTCCAGCTCCCCTTTGCCGCCACCGTCAACGGTGAGCCCTTCGCCTGTGGCCAGACCTTCGAGGGCCTCGGCACCGGGCCCGATCCCGTCGAGCTGCTCGACCTGCGCTTCTATGTTCACAGCCTCGCCCTCCTCGACGCCGCGGGGGCCGCGACGCCGGTGGCACTCACCGCCGACGGGGTCTGGCAGAGCGAGGAGGTGGCCCTGCTCGACTTTGAAGATGGCAGCGGCGGCTGCGCCACGGGCAGCCCCGAGACCCACACCACCGTTACGGGCACGGCGCCGGCCGGCGACTATGTCGGCCTCGCCTTTCAGATCGGCGTGCCCGCCGCCCTCAACCACCTCGACGCTGCCACGGCCGCCCCCCCCTTGAATGACACCGGTCTGTGGTGGTCGTGGACCGGGGGCTACAAGTTCCTGAAGATCGACGCCCGCACCGCGAGGGGGACTGACTTCGTCTTTCACCTCGGCGCCACCAATTGCGAGAAGCAGGACGACGGCAGCTACACCTGCACCCTCGACAACGAGGCGGGCGTCACGCTCTCCGACTTTGACCCCACCCAGAGCGCCGTCTCGATCGATCTGGCCCGCCTCTACGCCGCCAGCGACCTGAGCGGACAGATCCCCGATGGCGACATGATGCCCGGCTGTATGTCGAGCGAAGGAGATCCCGAATGCCGCGCGCTCTTCGCCGCCCTGGGCCTGCCCTGGGAGGGCAACCCCAGCCCCGGCGCCCAGTCGCTCTTCTCGGTGGTGGCGCGCTAACCGCCGCCCTGCTGCTCAGCGCCTGCGCCGACGAGAAGGGCGGCGCCACCCGCCCCGACGCGGCCTGGGGCCTGCCCCTGCCCGCGGGCTTTCCCACCCCGGTGGTGCCGGCCGAAAATCCGGCCACGCCGGAGAAATTCGCCTTTGGCCGCGCCCTCTTCTATGAGCCCGGCCTGAGCGGCAATGGTGAACAGTCCTGCGCCGACTGCCACGACCCGGCGCTGGCCTTCACCGACGGCCTCGTGACCCCCACCGGCTCCACCGGCGACCCGATCCCGCGCAACAGCATGGCCCTGGTCAACGTGGCCTGGCTGCGCACGCTCACCTGGCCCAATCCGATGCTCACCACCCTGGAGGATCAGCTCCTGATCCCCATGTTCAACGACGCGCCCACTGAATTGGGCATGTCGGGCCACATGGTGGAGATCAGCGCCCGGCTCTCCGAAGATGCCCAACTCGTCGCACTCGGCGAGGCCGCCTTCCCCAAAGAGGACCCGTTCACCGAGGTGCCGCTGGTCTACGCCCTGGCCACCTTTGTGCGCGGCCTCATCTCGTCGGGCAGCGCCTACGATCGCTTTGAGTATGGTGGCGACCCCAGCGGCATGAGCGACGACGCCCGCCGCGGCATGGCGCTCTTCTTTAGCGAGCAGACCGAGTGCTACCACTGTCACTCGGGGCTCAATTTCACGGCCTCCTTTGTCAGCACCACCTCGGCCGGCGAGCAGGAGAGCTTCTTCAACACCGGTCTGTACAACCTCGACGGTCAGGGCGCCTACCCCGCCAGTAACCAGGGTCTGTACGAGATCACGGGCGACCCGGCCGACATGGGCCGCTTTCGCGTGCCCACCCTGCGCAACGTCGCCCTCACCGGCCCCTACATGCACGACGGCAGCATCGACACCCTCGAAGGGGTGATTGAGCACTACAACCGCGGCGGCCGGCTGATCGCCGAGGGGGAGCAGGCCGGCGATGGCGCCACGAGCCCCCTCAAGAGCGATCTGGTCTTCGCCCTCAACCTCACCGACGAGGAGAAGGCCCAACTGCTGGCCTTCCTGGGCGCGCTTACCGACACCACCTTCACCGAGGACCCCGACTACGGGCCCTGAGGCGGCGCCGCCGGGCAGACGGTGGCCGCCTCGAGCTGGCCGAGCACGCCGGGCGAGGCGGTGAAATACACCCGCGCCTCGGGCATCCGATCGCGGGCGAAGGCCTCGACCGGGGCGCAGTCGCCGGCCTCGGAGAGGTGCTGGAGGGCCCGCACCAGCACGGTGGCGTAGCCCGTCGGGGCGGTGCGCAGCAGCTCGGCGGCGTAGTCGCCCGCGTCGCGGGAGGATTCCCCGGGGAACTCCACGGCCAGCCAGAGGCGGTCGTCGGCGACGGTCCAGGCCCAGTCGGGGTCGGTGACGGCGTCGAGTTGGGCCTCGGCCTCGGCGATGCGGCCGGCGAGGCCGAGCTTCTCGGCGTAGGCCACCTTGAGCTTGTCGGAGCCGGGCAGCAGGGCCAGCTTGTCTCGGGCCTCCACCAGCGCCGGAGGGTCGCCGGGAATCACGGTGCGCACGATGTCATCGTAGAGTCGCTCGCGGCCAGGGCCCCAGCGGTCTGCCCGCAGGGTGTAGCCCACCCGCCAGATGTAGCGGCCCTGGCGCAGGCTGTGCTCGACGATGCGCCAGGGCTGGCCCGACGCGGCCTGCAGGGTGTAGGCCGCCGCCGACCAGCCGGGCCCGATCGGCGTGGGGGCCTCGGCGGGCAGCGGCTCGCCGCCCAGGCGCTCCTCCCAGCGTTTGCGCGAGGCGGCCTCCAGGTCGGCGCCAGCCTCGTTGGTGAACCACAGGCCAGCGAAGACCGGCTCCTGATCGTTGGGATCGAGCACCCAGGCCCGCATGCCGAGGTAGCGCAGGGGCTCACCGGCCATCCGTCCAGGCAGGTCGAGGCTCATGCCGAGCTCGGGCAGCGACTGACGCTCCATGCCCCCGAGGACGAGGGTCGGCGCGAGGGCTCCAAGCGGCGCGAGCCCCGCGGGGAGCAGGGCGATCAGCGCGGCGAGCACGAGGTTCTTGCGGGTGCGGGCCCCTTCAGCGGCGGCGGGGGACTGGGTCTCGGCCCGCAGCAGGAAAGCGCAGAGGCCGCCGCCGAGCAGGCCGCCCAGGTGCCCCAGATGTGAGGAGGCCGGGTTGGAGAGGCCGTTGATGTAAAGCGGGATGAAGATGAACAGATTCCCCCAGCCATAGTAGCGCCGGTAGCCGGGGGGCAGCTCGTCGCCAAAACGAAAGCCCGCCGCGATCTGGGCGCCCCACAGGCCATAGGCGATCATCGACGAGCCGATCACCGGCAGTTCGCTGCCCAGGGTGATGAAGAGCGTGCTGCTCCCCACCGCCGTCGCGGCCACCATCCACAGCGCGCCGGCCCCCAGGGCCCGCTCCACCCGGTAGCCGCAGTAGGCGAGCAGGGTCAGGTTGCCGATGAGGTGCAGGGCGTCGGCGTGCAGGAGGGAGGCGGTCCAAGGGGTCCACCACCGACCGTCGAGAAAGAGCGGCGCGGCGCCGACCATCATCTGGCCGAGCAGGCCGTCGTAGAGGTCGGCCAGGGCCGGGTCGCTCTGGATGCCCTCGAAGGCCAGCAGCTCGATGAGACCGGCGACGATCACCAGCAGACAGAGGCTCAGCGCGGCGACGGGAAACCGAAAGGCGCGGATGTTGGTGACCAGACGGGCCCCCGGCGCCTCCCAGGCCTCGGCGAGGGCGGGCAGGGCGCCGATCGGCAGCCAGTCCTCGCCGGTCCAGGGGGCGTAGCGCAGGCGGGCCACCCGTTCGCGCTGGCCACGGCGGATCTGGTCTTCGAGATCGCGCACATCGACCGTCTCGACCTCATCGCCCACGCGCAGGTTGGCTTCGAATTCGCGCACCATGGGTCAGCTCGAGGCGCTGCTGTAGCGGCGCAGGGCGGTGGTCCAGGCGAGGCGGCCGGCCAGCGAAAAGCCGAGGGCGACCGCGAGGCCCATCGCCACCTCACCCGGCGAGAGCAGGCCGCGCAAGGCCATCGCCGGCCAGGTGGTCATCAAGCCGATCGGCACCACGAAGGTGAGGAAGAAGCGCAAGCCGCCCTCGTAGAAGGTGAGCGGCCAGCGCCCTACGTCGAGGGTGTTGGTGAGCAGGTAGGAGAGGTTGTCGACCCGAACAAACCAAAATGCGGTGCTCACCACGAGGGTGAACAAAGAGTGCAGGATGAGCAGGCCGCTGCCGAGCAGCAGCCCCGCGAGGGCGATGTCGCCGAGCTCGGGCGGCGTGGGGAGCTGCAGACAGGCCCAGATCACCACGCCCATGCCGGCGAGGGCGTGGGGCAGGCGGGTGGGGCTGGTGCGGTGCACCGAGACCTGGAGCTGGGGATCGACCGGCTTCATCAGCACGAAGTCAAAGGTGCCATCGCGCACCTGCTCGACGACGGCGCGCAGGTTGGGCTCGATCAGCGCGCTCATCAGCCCTTCGAGGAGGATGAAGCAACCGTTTACGAGCATCGCCTCGTCGCGGGTCCAGCCGGCGATGCCGGCGCGCTGGTCGTAGAGCACGAAGATGGGCAGCAGGGTCCAGGCGATGGTGAGCAGCGCCAGCAGGGCCTCCCCGAAGAAGCTGGCGCGGTAGGCCAGCGCCGTCATCGCCGCGAGGCGCAGCTCGGCGCGCAGGGCGCCCAGGGTGCGGTTCATGCCCCCACCGCCTCGTGGTGGGCCACGCCGCGCCGCCACACCACCGCGGCCCCCACCCCGCAGAGCAGGGCCCAGAGCGCGCCGCCGCCGACCGCCTGCCAGGCCGCCGCCCCCTGCAGGCGCCCGCTCAGCAGCTCCACCGGCGCGGACATCAGGTAGGCGAAGGGGCTGGCCTCGGCGAAGCCGCGGATCCCCGGCGGCAGCAGCGAGAGGGGAAAGACATAGCCGCTGCTGATCAGAAAGAGCGCGTGCCAGACGTTGAAGATCCCCAGCGACTGACGCCACCAGAAGGCGAGGCAGCCCATCATGGCCTGAACAAAGAAATTGATCAGCCAGGCGGCGGTGAGGCTGAGCGCGAAGGGCAGCCAGGCGACCTGCCCGAGGGCGTCGGCCGCAGCGGGCTTCCAGAGGAGCAGGGCGCCAACGAGGGGCACCAGCAGCAGCACCCGAAAGGGGATCACCGCCAGGGTGTTGGCCGCGTGGATGAGCAGGGGATTGACCGGGCGGAGGAGCTGAACCGAGAAGGCCCCCGTGCGGATGTCCTGGTTCATCTCCCAGACCAGCCAGCAGCCGGTGAGCTGCCGCACGATCAGGGTGGCGACGAAGTAGCGGGCCAGGGCGTCGGCGTCGTAGTCGCCCACCGCACCGTCCTGGCTCGCCCGGCTCCAGATCACCATCATGATGAGCGGCGTGGTGCTGGTGAGGATCCAGATCACCAGCTCGGCGCGGTAGGCCACCATCTCGGCCAGCCCAACGCGCAGCAGGGTGGGCCAGGCCCGAAGGGCGCGCAGGAGATCGTTCACCGGGGGCGCTCCTCGGCGAAGAGGCGGCGGATGACCTCATCGAGCGGGGTCTCCTCCACGCTGAGGTCGCGCACCGGCAGCACGCGCAGGGCGAGGCCCACAACGTCCTTCACGCCCTCGGGCGGGGTCATCGCCACAAAGCTGCCGTCCTCTTCGACGAAGCCCACGGCCTGGGCGAGCTCGGCGGGGGTGGGCGGGCGCAGGGTGCGCACCACCACGCGCCGATCGGGGGCGTACTGGGCGATCAGGGCCGACAGGGCGCCGTCGTAGCGGAGCTTGCCGCCGTCGATGACGATCACCCGGTCGCACAGCGCCTCGATGTCGGCCATGTAGTGGCTGGTGAGCAGGATCGTGGCGCCGGTGCGCTGGTTCCAGGCCTCGATGAACTGGCGCACCGCCACCTGCATTCGCACGTCGAGGCCGATGGTGGGCTCATCCAAGAAGAGCACCTGGGGCCGGTGGAGCAGGGCGGCGGCCAGCTCACACTTCATGCGCTCGCCGAGCGAGAGGTTGCGGACGGGGCGGTTGAGCAGGGGCTCCAGCTCCAGCAGGGCCACCAGCTCGTCGCGGGTCTCGGCGAAGGCGGCGGGCTCGAGGCCAAAGATGGCGCGGTTGAGCTCGAAGGTCTCGGTGGGGGGCAGATCCCAGCGGAGCTGCTGCTTGCTGCCCATCACCAGGGTGATGGCTTGCAGGTGCTCGGTGCTGCGGCCGAAGGGGGTCCGGCCGGCGACGCGGATGGTGCCGCTGGTGGGCAGCAGCAGGCCGGCGAGCATCTTCAGCGTGGTGGTCTTGCCGGCGCCGTTGGGGCCCAGAAAGCCCACCTTCTCGCCGGGCTGGATGGTGAAGGAGACGCCGTCGACGGCGGCCAGCTCGGTCCACTCGGGGTGGAAGAGGGCGCGCAGGCTGCCGGCGAGGCCGGGCTGCTTCTTGGGGGAGCGGTAGACCTTGCGCAGGGCCTCGACCTCGATCACGCACACCTCGTGGGGCTGGGCTAGCGCGGCGGGGCCGATTGCGCACGGTGGGCAGCGAGCGGTCGAGGTCGAGGGTCGTGCGGGGGGCCATCCGGGGCTCGCCCGGGTGGGATGCCCCGCGGGTCGGCTTTGTGCACCGTGAGTGGAGAATTGCCGGTCCTGGGCGGCCTCCCGGAGCGGGTTGGGCCCCTTGACGACCATGGAGCGCCGCGATTGAACCTAGTCCGACCGCTTCTCGGCCTCCAGGATCGCCTTCAATCGCTCCATCTCGGCGGACTCTTCGGCGTCGGGCACAGGCCAGCGC